>JALZFU010000226.1 GCA_030861385.1 Actinomycetota bacterium | reverse complement strand
GTGTAGAAGACGCCGTCCTCCTCGCGGGTGGCGGCGTGGTAGACGTTGACCCTGGCCAGCTTGTTAACGTCGTCGAGGCCGGAGATCTCCTCGCCCTCCGACGGCGACTCCGGGTAGCCCTCGGAGGCGAGGACCACGCACACGGCCTTCTCGGCCGACCAGGTGACCTCGAGCCCCGCCAGGTCGTCCTCGACGCACGCCGTGACGAGCTCCAAGAGGTCCGAGTCGAGCCGCGGCAGCAAGGCCTGTGTCTCCGGATCCCCGAAGCGGCAGTTGAACTCGAGGACGCGCGGCCCCTCGTCGGTCAGCATGAGACCCGCGTAGAGGAGGCCGACGAAGGGCTTCCCGCGCCGCGCCAGCTCGCCGAGGATCGGGCGGTGGACCTCGTCCGCCAGCGCGTCCGCCTCGGCAACCCCGAGGAAGGGGACGGGGGAGTACGCGCCCATGCCGCCCGTGTTCGGCCCCTCGTCGCCGTCGCGAAGGCGCTTCGCGTCGCGGACGGGCGGAAGGACGAGCGCCTCTCGCCCGTCGCTCACGGCGAAGAGGGACACCTCCTCCCCCTCGAGGAGCTCCTCGACCAGCGCTTCCCCGCCGAGCGCGCGCGCCCGTTGCCACGCTGCCTCTGCCTTGCGCTGCGTCCGGCAGACGAAGACGCCCTTTCCGGCCGCGAGGCCGTCCGCCTTCACGACGCAGGGGGCCCGTAGCTCGTCCAGCCGGCCGGCGGTCGCGACGCCCGCCGCATCCATGACCTCCTTCGCGAACGCCTTCGAGCCCTCGATCCGGGCGGCCGCCCTGCTCGGCCCGAACACGGACACGCCGCCGTGGCGGAGGACGTCGGCGACGCCGGCGACGAGCGGCGCCTCCGGGCCGACGACGACGAGATCGATCTCACGCTCGCGGCACAGGGCGAGGAGCGCGTCGCCATCGGCGGGGGCCACCGGGTGGCAGGTGGCGAGCGAGGCGATTCCCGGGTTGCCGGGCGCGGCGTCGAGCGCCTCGAGTCGCGGGCTCTGCGCAAGCTTCCAGACGAGGGCGTGCTCACGCCCGCCCGACCCCACGACGAGGACGTTCATTCCGCGCCGAGTCTAGAGAGGGGGTCGGGTGTTTCAAAGACGCTCCCCCTGCGGTAGAGAGTTCGCATGCGAGACCCGGGTCTCGACCGCCACGAGTGGGAGACCGAATGGCAGGCGCTCGAGGCCGACCTCGAAGAGTCGCCGCGGGAAGCGCTCCCCGAGCTCGGCGATTTGATCGAGCGGATGCTCCTCGAGCATAGGTTCCCGATCAACGACGAGGTCGCCGACGACGGAATCGAGCCGGACATCCTGGTCGAGTTTCGCTCGGCCCGCGACGTGGCCCAGCGCGTCGAGCGCGGCGAGGACGTCGACCCGGGCGACATCGGTCAGGCGATCGAGAACTTTCGCGACATCTACCGCCAGCTCAGCGAGCGCTCCGCGTAACGGGCGTCGGCGCCGCCGCGCTCTTCCGGCGTGCGCTTCCGACGCCAGGCGGCGGGGACTAGTATTGGCGGCCCGGCTGCGTCCGGGCCACGTCACGCAAGCGCAAAAGGAGAGAGATGGCAGTCGTCGAGACTGGCCCGAGCCAGGTTCAGACCGTCCTCGCGCGGGGCGAGATTCCGGACCCGTTCCCAACGCTGGACGAGGCCCGCTCGGACGCGAGGCGCCACGAGAGGATCCAGGAGATCCGAAAGAGGATCAACGAGCAGGGGATCAAATACCTCTTCTTCCAGCAGGTTTCCGTTTCCGGCCACGTCAACGGGAAGGGCGTCTCGTCGACGATGTGGGAGAAGGTGGCGGAGGACGGATACCAGCTCGTCTACGGCGCGACCGCCGACCTCTTCGTCGACCGGCAAGACCGCTACATCGGGTTCGGGCCGGAGGAGTCCGAGCTCGCTGCGATCGCCGACCTCGACACGTTCGCGCAGCTCCCCTGGGACCCGCGCGTCGCGCGGGTCTTCTGCGACTGCTACGACACCGAGACCGGAGGACTTCTCGAGGCCGATCCCCGGCAAAACCTGAAGCGGACGATGAACGAGGTCGAGCGGGAGCTCGGCTACACGTTCCTCTGCGGGGTCGAGCCCGAGATGATGTGGATGAAGAAGACCGACGACCCGAACGAGGCAGAAGGTCTGACGAAGCCGTGGTGCTACCACATCAACCAGTTCGAGGAGCTGCGACCGATCATCCTCGACGTGATCGACTACGGCGAGAAGCTCGGCATCAACCCGACCTACGGAGATCACGAGGATTCCCCGGGCCAGCTCGAGCTGAACTTCCTGTTCGACCGTGCCGTTCGCACGGCGGACAACCTCTCGACGTACCGCCAGATCTGCGCCGCGGTGGCTCGCAAGCACGGCGTCGTCGCGACGTTCATGCCGAAGCCCTTCACGGGCGTCTCGGCAAACGGTGCGCACCACCACTTCACGCTCGTCGACGAGAGCGGGTCGAACGTGTTCTACGACGCCGACGGCCCCGCCAAGCTCTCCGAGGTCGGCCGGCAGTTCATGGGCGGGATCCTCGACCACTACCGCGCGCTCTGCGCGATCACCGCCTCGACGGTGAACTCGTACAAGCGCTTCTGGGACTTCGGCTTCTGGGCGCCGATCTACAAGGACTACGGCTGGCAGAACAGGACGTGCCTCGTCCGTGTCGCCTCCGGCGGACGCTTCGAGTACCGCGCCGTCGACTCGGCGTGCAACCCCTACCTGACGCAGGCGGCGCTCCTTCGCGCCGGGCTCGACGGGGTGCGGCGAGGCCTCGATCCGGGGGAACCGCAGCAGCGGAACGTCTACGACGTCCTCGCGGAGGGCGTCGAGATCCCGCGCGTCCCCGAGCACCTCGGCGAGGCGCTCGCGGCGCTCGAGGAGGACGACGTCGTGAAGAGCGCCCTCCCGGGGCGCCTGTACGAGGTCTTCAAGCACTACAAGCGCGACGAGTGGGAGCAGTACCTCGCGGCCGTCACCGACTGGGAGCGCGAGCGCTACCTCGACGTGCTTCCATAGAACGACGTTATGTGCGGAATCGCCGGTCTCCTCTACCGCGACGGAACGATGGACGGCGCGCACCGGATCGGGCGCGACATGACGCGCATGCTCCAATCGATGAAGCACCGGGGGCCCGACTCCACCGGGTACGCCCTCTACGGGCCGTCCCAGCCGGGGATCCTCATGCGCTACAAGCTCGCGGACGCGAACACCGTCCGCGACTTCGAGTTCGAGGAACGCCTGCGGCGACACCAGCGGGAGGTGTTGGCGAAGATCGAGGCGGCGGGCGCCGCCGTCCGGCGCGTCGAGGAGGAAACCGGCTACGCGTTTCGCGCGACGCTCGAGTACGACGGCGAGCTCAAGGAGCTCGCTGACCGGGTCGAGTCGGTCCCCGACGCCGAGGTCCTCTCGCTCGGGCATTCGCTCGAGATCGTGAAGGACCTCGGGGACGCGGAGTCGGTCGCGAAGCAGTACGGACTGGACGAGTTCGCCGGGACGCACGCGATCGGACACGTGCGGATGGCGACCGAGTCGGACGTGGACATCTCGGGCGCGCACCCGTATTGGGCGTACCCCTTCACCGACGTCGCCGTCGTCCACAACGGCCAGCTCACGAACTACTTCCAGTGGCGGCGTCGGCTCGAGCGAAGCGGTCACCGCTTCCAGTCGGAGTGCGACTCCGAGATCATCGCGGTCTACCTCGCCGAGAAGATGAGCGAGGGCGCCTCGCTCGAGGACGCGATGCGCGACTCGCTGGAGGAGCTGGACGGCGTCTTCACCTACATCGCGGTCACGGACGACGCGCTCGGGGTTGCGAAGGACGAGATGGCGGCGAAGCCGCTCGTCCTCTACGAGTCGGACGACGTCGTCGCGCTCGCCTCCGAGGAGATCGCGATCCGTGCCGTGATCGATCGCGAGATCGACACGTACGACCCGTACGAGGCCGAGGTGCTCGTGTGGCCGCGGTAGGCGAGCGGCGGATCACGTACGACGCGCGCGGGCTCGCCGAGCCCCATGCGGACGCGCCGCGGACGGCCGAGGTCGAGGACGGCCGCGCGAGCTTCGACGCGTACGACCTCTCGACGCGGCAAATCAACCTCGAGCTCCGCCGCCTGCTCTACGAGGAGGGGGTCACCGACGTCACCGTCCTGAACCCCCGCGCGAAGCACTCGCTCGGCGTCGGGATCCTGACCCGCTGTCGCATCCGCTTCGAAGGGAGCCTCGGCTACTTCGGGTGCGGCCTCATCGACGGCCCGGAGGTGACGATCACCGGTCGGGTCGGGTGGTCGGCCTGCGAGAACATGATGTCCGGCGTCGTCGTCGTGGAAGGGAACGCCGGCTCGCTCACCGGTGCCGCGATCCGCGGCGGGGACGTCGTGGTCAAGGGCCAGGTCGGCGCGCGGACCGGGATCGACCAGAAGGGCGGCACAATCGTCGTCCTCGGGAACGCCGGGGCGATGACGGGCTTCATGATGCAGCGCGGTCGCCAGATCATCTGCGGCGACGCCGGCCCCGGTCTCGGCGACTCGATGTACGACGGGACGATCTACGTGGCCGGCAAGGTGAAGTCGCTCGGGATCGACTGCGTCCCGGGCGAGTGGAACGACGCCGACACGGAGCTTGTCGAGCGGAAGTTCCGAATCTACGGGCTGGGGACGCCGCCCGCCTTCCAGAAGTTCGTGTGCGGCAAGAAGCTCTACAACTACGACAATCTCGAGCCTTCCGAGCGGAAGCTCGTCCTCTAGGAGGGGTCATGACCACGAGCGACCGCTACGACCAGCTCGACCGGAATACGGGAAACGCCCAGCCGGAGCGCCGTTCGATCCTCGGGCGGAGCCCGATCTTCACCCCGGAGGTCATCAACGACATCCACATGAAGGCCGAGCTCGGCCGCTACCGGATGCGCGGGTTCTCGATGTTCAAGAAGATCCCGCACTGGGACGACCTCATGTTCCTTCCAGGCACGCTCACCCGGTTCGTGATCGAGGGGTACCGGGAGAAGTGCGAAACGAAGACCGTGCTCGGCGCCCGATTCGCCAAGAAGCCGCTCGAGCTCGACATCCCGATCTACATCACCGGGATGAGCTTCGGGGCGCTCTCGCTCGAGGCGAAGATGGCGCTCGCGAAGGGCGCGTCGATGGCAGGGACGGCCACCTGCTCGGGCGAGGGCGGGATGATCCCGCCCGAGCGCGACCTCTCGACCAAGTGGTACTACCAGCTGATCCAGAGCAGGTACGGGTTCAACCCGCACCACCTGATGGTCGCGGACGGGTGCGAGTTCTTCATCGGCCAGGGGTGCAAGGTCGGGCTCGGCGGGCACCTGATGGGCCAGAAGGTGACCGAGCAGGTGGCGGAGATGCGCTCGCTCCCGCCCGGGATCGACCAGCGCTCGCCCGCTCGCCACCCCGACTGGCTCGGTCCCGACGACCTCTCGCTCAAGGTGCAGGAGATCCGCGAGGCGACCGACTACCAGATCCCGATCCAGCTCAAGCTCGGCGCCGCGCGCGTCTACGACGACGTTCGCATGGCGGCCAAGTGCGGCCCGGACATCATCTACCTGGACGGCGCCGAGGGGTCGACCGGCGCGGGCCCGCACATCGCCACGGAGGAGACGGGAATTCCGCTCATGGCGGCGATCCCGGAGGCGCGCCGGGCGCTCGAGGACGTCGGCCTCGCGGACGAGATCGACCTGGTCGTCGCGGGCGGGATTCGAAACGGCGGCGACGTGGCGAAGGCGCTCGCGCTCGGGGCGAAAGCGGTCGCGATCGGGCACTCGGCCCTGATCGCGCTGAACTGCAACAAGGAGATCCCGGGCGTCACCGACTACGAGGGGACGATCGGGGTCCGGGCGGGCGAGTGCTACCACTGCCACACGGGCCGCTGCCCGGTGGGCGTCACGACCCAGGACCCGGAGCTCCGGAAGCGCCTCCACGTCGATGAAGCCGCCGAGCGCGTCTACAACTTGCTGCACGCGATGACGCTCGAGCTTCAGATGCTCGCGCGCGCATGCGGGAAGACGAACGTCCACTCGCTTGAGCCCGAAGATCTCTGCGCGCTCACGGTCGAGGCGGCCGCGATGGCGAAGGTCCCGCTCGCCGGGACGACGTGGATCCCGGGAGCGAGCGAGGAGCGAGCGCTCGAGAAGATCGAGCGGCTCCTCGAGCGGCACCTCGAGTTCCCGGCCGACCTCCTTCCCGTCGAGCCGCCCGTGGAGGCGACGCCGAAGTGAGCGAGCCGCAGGCGACCTCGCGGGCGGACGCCCAGGAGGGGCATCCGGCCGGCCCCACGGCGAGGGAGCCCGAGAAGAAGGTCGCGATCGACGCCGAGTACCTGGCGGGACAGCGTTTCCCCTACCAGGAGGAGCTCTCGCTGGTGGAGGACGTCGACCTCCTCGCCGCGACGCCGGGCGAGGATCTGAACTGGCTCGAGGACGTCGAGCTCCTCGAGGAGGACGGCGTCCCGGCTGTCTTCGACCGCTACTCGAACTCGTTCCTCAAGATCTACTTCCCGATCCCTGCGGGGCGCGAGAACGAGCTGGCGCGGAAGGTCCTCGTCAAGCACCTCCGATCAGGGAACTCCTACGGCGTCCAGCTCAAGGAGCGCCACGCGAAGTTCGCGCAGCCCGAGCTCGGGCCCTGGGTCGAGGGGTCGCGAACGGTCGGGACGGACTGGACGCCGCCGGCGCTCGAGGGCTGGGAGCCGCCCGCGCACTAGCTCGCGGTGCTCCTCTACGACAGCCGGATCTCCGGCAACTGCTACAAGGTGCGGCTCCTCCTCGCCCACCTCGGAATCCCGTACGAGCGGCGCGAGGTGGACGTCGTCGACCGCTCCGATCGGCCCCAGCTCCTCGGCGGCCTGAACCCCGCGCTTCGCGTTCCGACGCTCGTCCTCGACGACGGCCGGCCGCTCGGCGAGTCGGGCGCGATCCTCTGGTACGTCGGCGAGGGCACCCGTTTCGTCCCGGAGGAGCGCTACGAGCGTGCGCAGGTCCTCCAGTGGATGTTCTTCGAGCAGTACGACCATGAGCCCGCGATCGCCGTCGCGCGCTTCTGGCTCTCGTACTCCGGTCGCCCGCACGAATTCGAGCCGCGCCGGGAGGAGCGGACGGCCGCGGGCTACCGCGCCCTCGACGCGATGGAACGCGGGCTCGACGGTCGCCGCTTCTTCGTCGGCGACCGGATGACGCTCGCCGACATCGCGCTCTACGCCTACACCCACGTCGCGGACGAGGGTGGCTTCGACCTCGAGCCCTACTCCGCCATCCGGTCCTGGCTCGAGCGCGTCGCCGCCGAGCCCGGCCACGTCCCGATCGACGCGTGAGGAGCGGGAGCCCGCGGGGTGAGGTAGTCGCACGTCGAGACGGGTGTAACGGGCGCTCCGCTTCTCTTTCTCGTCGGCGGGCGAAGCGAGACGCTTCGCGGACTCGGCGTGCCACGGCGAGACGAGCGGTGGGCGCGGATTGACGTCTACGCAACCGCGTTCTCGCGCCTCGTCCTCGTCGCGATCGTCGGTGCGTGGCAGTGGAGATCGCGCGCCGTGACGACGACGTCCGTACGGGCAGCTCGCCGCCGCCGGCGGCCTCGCGCACGTTCTCGCGGTCGTCTGGCTCAGATTCCGCGGATGACCCGCGACCTCGAGCGCGCGGCTCGGGCGCTGGCACCAGAGGCGAGACGCACGCGTCTAACTACGGGTCCCGACCCGCCCTCCTGCTCGGGCTTCAGCCTATCCCTGAAAATGGCCTGAGTGTGTGACGCCGTGTGAAACGTTCGTGTCGCCGTCAGAGGGTGCGCGTCTCCGGTAGAGGGTCGCGCGCCGCTCTCCGCGCCGCTCAGGCCGGTAACCAGACCAGGCAAGCGACCCGCTCGCGGACCGCCTTCGCCGCCTTGTGGTAGCGCCGTTCGCGCAGGCGCGACCGGTCCGGGCCGAACACGAGGAGGCTCGGCTCGCGCTCGGCCGCGAGCGCGACGAGGGCCTCGACCGGACGCGGGCTACGAACCCGCAGGCGTTCCACTCGCACGCCGAGCGACTGCGCGAGCTCCGCTGGCGCGCGCAGTGACTCGGCCTCCTCGGGAGTGTCGGGCAGCTGGTCGTAGCCCATCGCGACCGACATCCCGAGCGGCGGAAGCTCGACGACGTTCGCGACGATGAGCGGATGTCCCGCCTCCGCCGCCGCGTCGACCGCGAACGCGGCCGCGGCGCGGTCGAACGGCACCCCGAGCGTCGCGAGGAGCACCGGCGCCCCGCGGCGGCCGGTCTCGGCGCCCCGAGCTACTCGGGATGCAAGTTCCACTTCGGCAGCGCCCGCGCGTGGCGGCGCACCCTCCGGCGCCAGAATGGCATGTACCACACGAACCACACGCCGAGGATCACCGGGAGAAGCAGGAAGAGCGACTCGGAGACGAACACCGCGAGAGCGGCGAAGACGAGCGCGAGCCCGAGCGCGACCCCGATCACCGAGAGCCGGTAGCGGCGCATCGCTCGCATGATTCCCCAGTACTCGTCGGCCGGGATCTGGGCCGTGTTCCAGGTGCGACGGCAGCGCTCGCACGTCCACCGCTCGCCGTACGGAACCGGCCGCGCCTCGCCGCAGTCGCAGCGGACCGTGATCGGCGGGCCCTTCACGCCTTCGATTCTAGGCGGTGGCCGCTCGTCGCTTTCCATTCGCCGGTGCCGATGTTAGGTTCCAGCCCGCTCGCAAAGCATGCGGCGAAGGGAGGGTCTCGTGGCCGAGGCGGTCGTCGAAGAACGGCAACTCCTGAAGGCGCTCCGTTGGTACGACGGGTTCGTCGTCGCGCTCGCCAACCCCGGCTTCCTGATCGGCTCGCTCGGGTTTTCGATCGGCGTCCTCGGCGGCTGGGGGGCGGTGATCCTCTGGACGATCTCGATGGCGATCGGCGTCCTCTCGAACTGGATCTACTCCGAGAGCGCCGCGATGTTCCCGGACAAGCCGGGCGGGATCGCGCTCTACGCGCACGAGGGCTGGCGTCGGTACTTCTCGCTGATCGGGCCGATCGCCACGTTCGGCTACTGGTTCGCCTGGTCGAGCGTCCTCGCCCTCTTCGGCGTTCTGATCGGCACGCTCGTCCAGACGGAATGGTTTCCGGGCGAGGACTGGACGTTCTCGACGGGCCTCGCCGACAACCTCGGGCTCCCGCACGTGATCGCAGTCGTCGTCATCGTCCTTGTCTGGCTCTTCAACATCTTCGGCGTCCGTCCCTCGGTCTGGGTCGCCTACGCGACGGGAGCGCTCCTCATGATCCCGCTCGCGGTCTTCATCGTCCTCCCGTACCTCACTGGCGACTGGGAGAGCGCAAACATGACCTGGGAGGTGCCGGACTGGAAGACGGCCGTCGTCTGGCTCTACATCATGGGGTGGTCTGCGTACGGCGTCGAGACGTGCGCCGCGTTCGCGCCCGAGTACAAGGAGACCGTTCGCGACACGACGCTCGCCCTGCGCTCGGCCGCGCTCTTCTCGCTCGCGGTCTACTTCCTCCTTCCGCTCGGGCTGACCGGCACGACGGGACAGCAGGCGGCGGTCGATAACCCGGCGGGCTTCTACGTCGGCGCATTCGACCAGATCGTCGGCGGCGCCGGAGACTTGATGGTCGCGCTCCTGATCGCGAGCCTGCTCCTCTCGATGAACACGGCGACGGCGGACGGGTCGCGGGCGCTCTACGGGATCGCGCGCGACGGCATGACAGTCCGCGAGCTCTTCCACCTGAACCGCTTTCACGTGCCCGCGCGTGCAATGACCGTCGACCTGCTCGTCAACATCCTCCTCGTCTTCTTCGTCGGGAACATCCTCGCGATCCTCGTGGCCGGGAACCTCGGATACATGTCCGCTCACTTCTTCGCGTTGACCGGCTTCATCCTGCTCCGGAGGGACCGTCCCGCATGGCCGCGACCGATCCGCCTCCCATCGGCCTGGGTCGCAATCGCCGCGCTCCTCGCCGCGGCGAACGCGTTCTTCATCATCGTCGGCGCGTCGAATCCGAGCCTGACCGGGTACGGCGGTCGCAAGGAGACCTGGGTCGGAATCGGCGTTCTCCTCTTCTCGATTGTTCTCTTCTTCTTCCGCCGAAGCGTCCAGGATCACAAGCCGATCGCGCTTCGCGAGGAGACGCCCGAGTTGCCGCCCGCGACCCAGCCGACGCCCGAGGGCGCGGCAGCCGCTGCGCCAAGCCATTAGCGAGCCGAGCAGCGGCGGCGGGCGGCCCTTCCGTGCGTCCGAGGCGAGGTACGATGCGGGGGCCGGACTCGACCGGAGGTGACGATGTCAGAGAAGACATGGGGCGCCGAGCCCTACTGGGGGCTCGGGTACGACTGGGACCCCGACTGGTTCTACACCGATCGCCAGAAGGAGCTGCGCGAGCTCCTGATCGAGCTCTGCGAGCGGGAGATGCGGGCGAACGCGAAGCGCTCGGACGACGAGCTCCTGTTCCCGCGACGGAACCTCGAGCTCCTCGGAGAGCACGGGTTCCTCGGCCTGACCGTGCCCGAGGAGTACGGCGGGCTCGGCGAGAACCACGTCGCCTACGCGATGACGTGCGAGACGATCGCGCGCTACGGATGCGCCTCGACAGCGATGTGCTACGTCATGCACATCGGCGCGGTGAACGCGATCATGCTGCGGCCGACGGAGGCGCTGATCGAGCGCTACATCCGCCCGCTCGCGAGCGGAAAGATCGGGACGCTCTCCTATTCCGACCCCGAGACCGGCTCCCACTTCTGGTATCCGATCTCCTCGGGGGCCGAGCGTCTGAACGGCCGGTTCAAGGTGCGAAAGAAGGCGTCGTGGACGACGTCCGCCGGCTTCGCCGACTTCTACGTCGTCCAGACGACGAGCCCCGACTTCTCGGCGTACGACGACCTGTCGGTCTTCGTGATCGACGGGGAAGATGTACAGGCCCAGCCGGCGCTCTGGGACGCCCTCGGCCTCCGCGGGAACCAGTCGGGGCCGCTCGAGGTGCCCGACGTGGAGGTCTCGGGGGAGCAGATCGTCGGCCCCGTCGGCGACGGCGCCGCCTCGAACGACGAGTCCGTCGACCCGTGGTTCCTCATCGGCTCCTCGTCGGTCTGGAACGGGATCGCGATGGGCGCGATCGACATCGCGAAGCGGCACACGACGCGAAAGCGCCACGTCGACGTGGGCCTTCGGGTCGCCGACTATCCGACGATCCAAGACTACGTCGGCGAGGCCGTGATCGACACGAACGCCGCACGCGTCTTCGTCCAC
>JALZFU010000207.1 GCA_030861385.1 Actinomycetota bacterium | reverse complement strand
TTCGTCTACCGAGCGACGCTCGCGTCGGCAGCGCGCAGTGCGAGCTCGACGGTGAGAATCCGCCCGAGCGGGCGCGTATCGAGAAGAACGCCGTCTTCTGCCTGGCGGAAGAGCTCGTCGAGTTCTTTCCCCGAGAAGAGAGGTGCTGACCGCATTTGGGCGTGCCGGAGCGCGCGCCCGTCGTCGAGGCGCCGGAGGGCCGGCCCGACCGCGCGACTGAAAGCCCTGAGGATCAAGCCCGGCTGCTCGGCGAATAGGGTTCGCCCCAACGTCTTCTGGCTGACCTTCCGGATCGCCTTGCGGCCGATTTCCGCGTAGTACGGGAGAAAGCGATGCGCGTTCGCCGGGCGTAGACGCTCCGCTGGACCCCCGATCGTCGTCGGAACGGCCGCGATCCGTGGATCGAGACGCTCGATCATGTGTCGCATCAGGCGGTTGTGGCTTCGGAACCGATGACTGACGGAGAACGCAGCTCCGAAGATCGGCCGAAAGTAATACGGGAGCTGCGAGGTGAGAACGCCACCGTCGGCCGAGAGGTAGGCGCCGAAGTGGCCGGTCCCCTTGTACGCGTAGAGCACGTCGAGCTGGGTCGTGTTCAGTTCGGCCGCGTAGGGCTCCGCCCGCGCCACCATACGGCGTCGGAAGTCTTCTCGAACGGCTGGTGTGGGATCGTCGGCGAAGACGCGGACGTCCATCGGATGGAGCAGCCGCATATCGACCCAGTTCTCGTAGTTGACGCGTGGCGATCTTCCGGCACTCAGGAACTCCTGTCGCCATGCAAACCCGCGGTAGTGCTCTCCGCCTCCGGCGATGAAGAGAGAGGGGTTCGTGTGGCCGACCTCGGCGTGTGCCCAGAGCACCCACGCGAGCTCGATCACTTCGAGATGCCCGTCGCCCCACGCGAGCGCTCGCTGCATCATCCCGGGCAGGAGCTCGCTCCAGTTCGGAGGAGTTTTCAGCTGCAGCCAGTTCCAGCCGCCGAGCTCGGCCAGCTCCCTCGCGATCCGGACGTCCGCGCTCTCGTCGAAGCCTCTCGTGTCCGTGTCGAACTCGACGCCGGCCTCGCGAAGCAGCAGCGCGAGGAGACGCGAGTCGTATCCTCCGGTGAGATCGGCCCAGGAGCGGGGAGAGCCGGCAAGGTAGCGTCGGTACGTCTCACCGGCGAGCTCGATGCAGTGGTCGACTGCCCGCGTGAGGCTGAGCCGAGCTAGGGTGGGGTCGATCTCAGGTCGAAAGTACTCGACTCGACGGCAGCCGTCTTGCCCGAAGCGAAGGCAGACCCCGGGATCGAGCCGTTCGATCCCCTGCCAGTGAGTCATCGGAGAGAAGTGGTAGCCCGCACGCAGGAATGCCAAGAGAGCGAACCGGTCCGGCTGAGCTCGGAGATGGGCGGCAAGCGCGAGCGCCGACGTCGAGACGTACGTCTTGTTGCCTCGTTCGGCCACGAAAAGGGACTGCATGCCGAACGGATCAGAGGCGACGCGAACCTCGTCGCGGCCGGCGTCGTACGCGACGAGAGCAAACTGGCCGTCACTGTCCTCGACGCGCGTCGCCAAGGGCCCCGTAGGGTAGAAAGCGCCGACCGCGACGGCCCAGGATGCCCCACTGCGCTCGATGTCGGTAGGAGTGCCGGTGGCGACCATCTTCGCGGCCACGACCCGCCGTCCACCGACGGCGACGTGGCGCTCGCCCCCGCCTCGAAGCGCCTCGTATTCCGAGGCAAGCCCGTCGAGATCGCTTTCGGCCAGCCCTTCCGAGCCGTCGTTCCCCACTACCGCTATGAGACCTGTCATCCTCTGGCGAACGTCTTCTCGATACGAACGGACGTAGGCCGCCCATCCAGGTTCGCAACGTCTACCAGCGAACACCAGGGCGAGCTCGAACACCGCGAGTCGTGCAATCTCATCTGCGGCTAAAACTCAGCACTCTCGTTCGCGACAATGGAAAGAGCGTGCTCGTCGCGAGCCTTGTTTTCGCTCTCGTCGTGCTCATTTCGACCGGATGTACCGGCGAAGGAGACTCGCCGGCGAGCGAAGATCGTCCCGTGAAATTCACGCAGAGCGAAGCGGCCGACTGCCATCGGCCGTATACAAGATCGAGCCCGTGGAACGATCCGCTCGGCCCGACGCCGACGTACCACCCGGAGAGCGATTCGTACATCGACGAGCTCGACGGGAAGCTCACGTCCGACCCGACGCAGTACACCTCGCCAGTCTACGAGGTCTCGGAGGAAACGCCGAGGGTGAGGGTGCATCTGTCCGGCCGCTTCTCGGATGTCTCCCGCAACGGGTCGGTGCTCGAGATCCTTGATCTCGAAAGCGTGGACCTCCCGATCCCTGAGGGAGCGGAGCCTGCTGAGGGAAGTGACGCGAAGATCATTCTCCTCGATCCCGCCACGGGCGACGAATGGGGGCTCTGGAAACTCGAGCGAAACGAGGACGGGAACTTGAGCGCTGTAAACGGCTATCACTACAACATCCGCTGGAGCGGGGTTCCGCCGCGCGATGCTTCCGGTCGTCCCTTTCACTCACGGGGGGCCGGGGTTCCGTACCTCGCTGGGCTCGTTCGCCTCTGCGAGGTCGCGCGCGGCCGGATCGAGCACGCACTCGCTTTCGCGTACGACTACCCAAGCGATGCGTATGTATACCCGGCCGCGAAATCCGACGGGGCGGGGGACGACTCCGATCTCCCGGAGGGAGCGAGGCTTCAGCTCGATCCCGAGTTGACGGAGCGGGACATCCTAGAATGGGGCTGTCGCGGACCGTGTCTCACGATCGCTCGCGCCCTCCAGGAGTACGGCATGTACGTCATCGACAACTCCGGCCGCCCGAAGATCATGCTCGAGTACGAGAGCACGGCGGGCTGGGACGGTCGCGTGGACGCCGAGACAGTGAACCCGATCCCGCTCTCGGCGTTCAAAGTCGTCGAGCCGCCCCACCAGTAGTCTCGTCCCAGCGGAGGCGCCGCAGCACGCGACCTTGGCTGTTAAGATCGCGCCGGTGCGCCGCGTCGGGGGGGAACGGGGGATGCGCCTAACGTCGCGCGGCGTTCGAAACGCATCGTTCGTTCTCGTTCTTGCCGGCTTGTTTGCGACCGTCCCTCACCTCGCTCAAGCAGGCCCGGATCCGGTCACGTGCCGCGGCTACGGGCAGAAGCGTGTCTTCCTCGAGGGGCAAGGGTGGTGGACGCCGGCGCGCGTCCCCGTCGGTCGGCGGAGCGAGCACGTCCACGTCGCGACCTGCTTTCCGTGGCGGCAGACGCTCTCGGGCGTCGTACGCTTCGACGTCCTCGTCAAATTGCACGGGATGCGGCCGGGTGCGCGGCTCCGGAGAACGCGAATCCACACGTACAACGAAACGGGTACGACGCTCTTCACGATCGACTGGCGAAACTACGTCTGCCGCGCCGTCGACTGCGCTCTCTGGCGGACGGTGTACGTCAACACGAGGCGCTCTCCCTACGACGGGCGACAGGAGTTCCGCTTCCTCACGAAGGTCGTTCGACCGAACGGGAAGGAGATCCGCGTCTCGACGCGCTGGCAGGCCTACCTGCGGAACGGGAAGCGCGTCCGCCACTACCGCCCGTCCGACAACTACATGGGGGCCGCGGGGTGGTATACCCGCCGCGGCTATCAGACAGCGGTGCTGTCCTCCGGGATCCCGCGCGGGCCGGTCTCGGGCGTCTGGAGACCGAGCGTGAAGCTCGAGCGCGGCTCCGACGGGGGTCGCTCGAGCCGACACGTGGTCAGCGTCGACGCGAACGTTCACGCGGGCCTCCTGGGGAGGATCGTCAGACGCGGGGTCGGCGAGTACGACGGCAGGGTCGCGATCGACACGCGGAACCTCGCAAACGGGGCCCACAGGCTCTTCCTGCGAGTCGACGAAACGAGGCGACGGGGATTCCGGCGAGGACTGCGAGGGACCGTGACCGGTGCCTTCGCGATCCCGTTCATCGTGCAGAACTAACGCCCGCGGGAGGGCGAGCGCGGGCCGGTCCTAACGCCCGCAGGGGGCGAGCGCGGGCCGGTCCTCGCTTCGTTACAGCGCCCAGAAGACGATCGTCGCCCCGACCGCCACGGCGAACGGGAGAAACAGACCGGCGACGGCCATATCACGGCGCCCCGTCGCTGCTGACGCAACGAAGAGCGCGAGCGAGAAGGCGAGGCCGGCGACCAGGACCGGCAGCGATGCACGGAGGGCCTCGACGAGCTCCGCGACGTGTCCCGACCGGTACGCGAGCACGATCGGATCGTAGCGGCCGTGCGGCCGGGAGAAAACGGGCAACGGCCACTATCATTCGAAAGTGACGCACGACGCTGACGGGGCGGCTCTTCTCGCGTATCTGCGGACGCACGCCCGGTCCTATTTCGACGGCGTTCGTTCCGATCAGCTCGAGGTAGAGCTTCTCGCCGCGCACCATCATCGCTTCTCGAAGACCTACCGTTTTCGGATCACCGGGACGAACCTCGAGCAACTCGTCCTTGCAAAGGTGCTGTCCGTCTCGAGCGCAGGATCGGTGGCGCTGGAGAACGATCGCCCACGCCTCGCTTCTGTGGACGAGTGGGTCAAAATCAGGTCGAGGTTTGAGTATCAGGCGTTACGTGCGGCGTCTGAACGCTTTCGGCGAATCGGCGATCCGTGTTTGGGCGCAGTTCGTCCTTTCGAATACATACCGGAGCACCGGGCGATCGTGATGGAAGTCATCGAGGAACGAACGCTGCGTCAGCTCCTCTGGAAGGCGACCCGACTTGCGGCGGCAGTCAAGGGGATGGAGCTTGACAACGCGTTCCGACACGCGGGCGCTTGGCTCCGCGAGTTCCATCAACTCGCCGCGGACGGACACCACGCCACCCCTCTACGGGAGAAGCGTGGAGACGTACTAGAAGCACTCACGGAATACGCGGAGTTCCTCGCGGCGAGGCTCTCGGCCCCGCAATTTTTCCGAGACATCGCATCGACCGCGATTGCCCACTCAGAATCCGTGCTACCCGAGATCCTGCCTCGCGGGATCGGACACGGTGACTTCGCGCCCCGGAACATCTTCGTCTCGCCCGTGGGCCGCGTAACCGTGATCGACATGATTGGTGGGTGGCGGGTGCCGATCTACGAAGACCTGGCCTACTTCGTCACCGAGCTTCGAACGGCGGCTCCGCAGAGACTTACATACGGGCTCGCCTTCTCCTCCGAGCTCCTGGCGCACTACGAGAACGAGCTCCTGGCCGGCTACTTCGGCAGCGAGCCAGTCCCGTACGGCGCAATGGCGTTTTTCGAGCTCCTCCTGCTGCTCGACCGGTGGTCGGCCGTCGCGCAAAAGGCAGGCGGTGCGCGACCTGCGCGGCGCCGAGCGGCGAAGCAGGCGATCACGAACCGATACTTCGTTCGGGAGGCGAGCCGACTCGTGCGAGCGATCGCGTCGGCAGGGACGTGACCGATCGGCCGGCGGGCGAGGCCGCGGGAACGGCGGAGGCGAAGGCGGCGACCGCCGCTCACATCCGCGGATCGAGCCTCCTCTTTGCCGGCCGCCTGATGTCGCTTCTGCTCAACATGGCGACGCAGGTTCTGATCGTGCGTCTCCTGACCAAATCGGACTTCGGGGCGTTCGCGTACGGGCTTGCCCTCATCCCCGCCGCGCGAACGTTCGTGAGTCTCGGGCACCAGCAGGCGCTCACGCGGTTCCTGTCTCTCTACGAAGAAGAGCGCGCCTACAACAAGCTGTTTGGAACGATCGTGATGGAGATCGGAACGATCGTCTCGACCGGTCTCCTCCTCTTCGCGGGTCTCTTCGCGCTGAAGGGCGCGCTGGCCGGCACGGCCGTGAGCGATCAGCAAGCGGTCGTTGTGTTGCTCATCCTCATCCTGCTCGCCCCGATCGAGGCGCTCGAGAAAGTGTTCGAGGGGATCTTTGCCGTCTTCTCGCGCCCACGGGCCGTCTTCTTTCGACGGTACGTCCTGACGCCGGGGCTTCGGCTTCTTTTCGTCGCACTCCTTCTCGCGTTCGGCGGCTCGGTGACCTTCCTCGCGGCCGGGTATGTGGCCGCGGGGGCGTTCGGAATCGTGACGTACGCGGCGCTCTCGGTCCACTTCTTCCGCCGACGTGGATTGCTCGAGCACTTTCACCTGCGTTCGATCGTGATGCCCTTCCGCGAGGTTTTCGGGTTCGCCTTGCCGCTGCTCTCGACTGAACTCGTGAACATTTCGATGGTGACGGGGACGGTCGTCCTGCTAGGCCACTTCGCCGGCGCGGTCGAAGTGGCCGCCTATCGGGCCGTATTACCAACGGCGCGCCTGAATCAGCTCGTTTTCTGGACGTTCATGCTTCTGTTCGTGCCGCTCGCGACCCGGATGTTCGCGCGTGGCGATCGGGAAGGCATGCGAGACGCGTATTGGCGGACAGCCGTCTGGCTCGCAGTGTTCTCGTTTCCCATCTTCGTCCTCACCGTCCCTCTCGCCGAACCGACGACCGTAGCCCTCTTCGGCGAGCGCTACCGGGATTCCGCCACCGTGCTCGCGCTGGTTTCCCTCGGCTTCTACGTGAACGCCGCGCTCGGTTACAACGCGCTCACCCTCCAGACGTACGGGAAGCTCCGCTACGTCGTCACGGTGAACGTGATAACGGGGCTGACGAACGTAGTCCTGAGCCTCGTACTGATCCCACGGCAGGGGGCGGTCGGCGCCGCCATAGCGAACGCCGTGACGCTCGTTCTCCAAAACACGCTCAATCAGGCAGGACTCGCGAAAGGCATTGGCGTCCCGCTCTTCGAATGGCGCTATGTACGCGCGTATCTCGTGATCATCGTCGCGGTGCTCGCCGTCGGGGCGATCCAGCTCGCGCTGTCACCGCCCCTCGTCGTGGGTCTCGGACTCGCGGTTCTCGCATCGCTGGTCGTGTTCCTGGCGAACCGCGATCTCCTCGAGATGGGGGCCACGTTTCCCGAGCTCTTGCGCGTCCCTCTCGTCCGCCGCCTGGTCGCATCCGAGAGCGGGACGTGAGGGCTCACCCACCGCTCGCCGACGACGCTCGCGGAGAAAGGGAGACGCTCCCCGTGCGGACAGGCACGGGATTCCCGGCGACCGCGGCCATCACAATGGCGACGCCGGCGCCTTCTCTCGATCGACCTCGTCGATCTGCGCGATCTCGCGAGCAAGGCGCACCGCGTTCCCGTACGCGTCGTACTCGCGCACGACCTTCTCTCGGCCTGCGGCGCCGAGGCGTCGGGACAGCGCGACGTCGTCGTGTAGCCGGCGAAGGGCCTGCGCGAGACCGGCAGGATCGCCCGGCGGGACTAGCAGGCCTGTGCGCTCGTGCTCGACGAGCTCCGGGATTCCCGAGATCGCACTCGCGACGACGGGCAGCCCGCAGGCGAGCGCCTCCATGAGGACGACCGGGATGCCTTCGCGCCGTCCCCCCTTCGTCGGGACGCTGGGCGTCGCGACGACGTCGGCAAGCGCGAGCGACTCGGCAACCTCGTGACGGGTTCGCGCGCCTAGCAGCGTCACGCGCCCGGTGAGCCCCGCCGCCTCGATCTGCCGCATCAGGGCGGCGCGGTCAGGACCATCACCGACGAGCTCGCAGACGACGTCGACTCCTGCGTCGGCGAGAAGCCGGCAGGCCTCGATCAGATACGTCTGGCCCTTGACTTCGTGCAGCGTGCCGACGCAAAGAATCCGGAAACGACCCGACGAGCGGCCGCTCTCCCGCGGCCGGAAAAACGACGTATCGATCCCGGAACGGATCACGCGGACCTTTCGCAGGCTCGCTTCACCACATTCGTCGGCGATGACGTCCCTGTTGTAGTTCGAGATCGCGACGACGAACGCAGCCTCTGCGACTTTCTGGCAGAGCATGCGCCGGTCGACATGGAGATCCGAGCCCGCCGCCGTGAAGCTGTAGGGAATGCCGGTAAGCCGATGGATCACGAAGCCGGCGAGCGCTGCATGCGTCGCGAAGTGGCAATGGACGTGCGTCACGCCCTCCTCGGACAGCAAGCGCGCCGCATGGGCGACCTTCGGGAAAAACACGATTCCGCCGGCGAGAAACTTCAGGCTGCCGAAGGTCCCCCGAAGAACGGAAACGAGCGTCCCAACGTACGTGCGAGGAGACTTTCGAACGAGATCGAGCTGACTTCGAAGGATCGTTCGTGATACGAACGGCAGGTAATGAGCCCTCTCCATGACGGGGATCGCCTCGGGGTGGAGAACACTCGTTCGCTCTCGCTGCAGCGGATAGAACTCGACCTCGAATCCTTCCCGCTCGAGCCCGAGAATCTCGTAGAGGATGAACGTCTCGGTGAGCTTCGGAAATCGCGACGTCACGTACCCGATCTTGCGCGCGCTCATCGGAACACCCCGTCCTAGCTCTCGTCACCGCATCCCGGCGCATTCGTGTGGCGGAGCGAGGCGACGGTCGGACCGCGCTCGCGCGCACCCGGTCAGGAGGCGGGGGTCAACACGCTCGGGAACGATCGGCCGTTGTCCCCGTTTTTGGCGTTGGAATGCGCCTAGTCCTTTCCCGTCGTTCTTTCGGCCCCGACCCGAGCGACGTTCGGGGCGCGAGAATCTCCGACGATCGGACGACGCTCCGCGGCGAAGGTGCGTTCTCTCGATGAACGCCGCCAGAGCGGTCGGTTCGTCGTCAGGACGGCGCCGATTACGTTCGCCTCGACAAGCGAAAGCGTCTTCACCGCGTCATAGAGATCCTCGCGCTTGGTTCGACCCTGCTGCGCGACGACGACGGTCACATCTGCCGCTCGTGCCCAGATGAGCGTGTTCGGAGAAGCCTCGACGGCGGGTGTGTTGACGACGACGATGTCCGATCGCGAGAGAAGGCGATCGAGCAGCCGGATCACCGGGTCGGTCTCGAGGGGGCTGGCGCCGCGCTCTGTCCCGCAGGCGAGAATCGCGAGGTTGCTGTTCGTCGCCGTCAGCTCGATCGAGTTCGAGCCGATGTCGTCCGTTACGCCGCTTCCGACCAGGTTGCCGTAGCCCGGTTGGCCATTCAGTCCCAAGACGTTCGTAATCTCGGCTTCGACGCTGTTCGCGTCTACGAGGGTGACGTGTGTTCCGCTCTCCGCGAGAGCGGCGGCGATATTGGCGGCGACCAACCCACTCCCGTCACCGTTCCCGCAACCGGCGACGAGGACGCTACGGGCGCCGGAGCTCTCAGCAGAAAGCTCGATCTTCGCGGCGAGAACGCGATACTCGTTCGCGGCCCGGGAATGGGGTCGCGTCTGGATCACGAGGGCGCCGGGCCCGGTGCGGGAGCCGCGCCGGAGCGACACGGCGCCCA
>JALZFU010000190.1 GCA_030861385.1 Actinomycetota bacterium | reverse complement strand
GCCGAGGGCACGCCGGCGCAGCTCAAGGCCGAGATCGGCCGCCCGAGCGTCGACGTCGTCGCAGCGGACCCGGCCGATTCCGAGGCCGTCGCGCGGGTGCTCGAGCGCTTCGGCGATCGCTGCCACGGATCGCCGGACGGCGTCGCCGTCCGCCTGAGCGGCGGCACGGAGGATCTCCCGGACGTCGTCCGCGCGCTCGATGCCGAGGGAGTCCGGATCGCGCACCTCGAGCTCGTCGAGCCGACGCTCGACGACGTCTTCCTCGCGAAGACGGGTCGCTCGCTCGAAGGCGCGGGCGAGGAGACGGAGCGCGCGCGGGAGCAGGTGCGCTTGCCGGCGTGAGCTCGCCGCTCGCCGTCCAGGTGGGAGTGCTCGCGCGGCGCTCGGTCGTCCGCACGGTTCGCCAGCCCGCGAGCATCGTCCCGGCCCTCCTCTTCCCGCTCTTCCTCCTCGCCGTCAACACCGGCGGCTTGAACGCTGCTACCCGGCTCCCCGGCTTCCCGTCGGATTCGTACCTCGACTTCGCGCTCGCCTTCGCCTTCGTCCAGGGAGCCGTCTTTACGACGACGAACGCGGGCACCGATCTCGCGCGAGACATCGACACGGGGTTTCTCAATCGCCTGGCGCTGACGCCGGTCGGCACCATTGCGCTCCTGGCGGGCCAGCTCGCCGGCGTTCTCGCACTCGCGCTCGTCCAGGCGCTCGTCTACCTCTCGGTCGGGCTCGCACTCGGCGTCTCCATCGCCGCCGGCGTCCCCGGCGGGCTCGTCATCCTCGCCCTTGCGCTTCTGGTCGCGCTCGCGTTCGGCGGCATCGGCGCCTTTCTCGCCCTTCGCTCGGGCTCGGGCGAGGCCGTGCAGGGTCTCTTCCCGGTGCTCTTCGTCTTCCTCTTCCTCTCGTCCATGGCGCTCCCGCGCGACCTGATCGAGATCGACTGGTTCCGGACAGTCGCGACCTACAACCCCGTCTCCTACTTCATCGAGGGGATCCGGAGCCTGATCATCGCCGGATGGAACGGTCAGGCGCTCGCGCTCGCGTTCGGCCTCGCGCTCGGCCTCGTCGTGGTCTCGTTCTCCGCTGCCTCGGCCGCGCTCACGACGCGGATGGAGCGGACGTGACTCGCTTCGTCGACGTCGCGCTTGCGGTCGCGTGGCGCACGCTCCACAACGCCTTCACGCGTCCGGCGGTCCTTCTCCCGTCGATCGCCTTCCCGCTCTTCTTCTTCACCGCCTTCGCCGGCGGTCTCTCGCGGCTCTCGGACGCTCCCGGGTTCGACTACGCACCCGGCTATACCGCGTTCCAGTTCGTCTACGTCCTTCTCCAGTCGGCCGCGTTCGGTGGCGTCTTCACCGGGTTCTCGATCGCGCGCGATTTCGAGGGGGGCTTCGCGCGCCGGCTCATGCTCGCCTCCCCTCGCCGCGGGGGGATCGTCGCCGGATACGCGCTCGCCGCACTCGGCCGCTGGCTCGTGACCGGGACGGTCATCTTCGCCGTCGCGCTCGCCGCAGGAATGAACGTCGACGGAGGCGGCGTCGACCTCTTCGGGCTTCTCGCGCTCGCGCTCCTCGTGAACGTGGCGGCGCTCCTCTGGGCGGCGGGAGTCGCGATGCGCTTCCGCACGATGCAGGCCGGCCCGGCGATGCAGGTCCCGGTCTTCTTCATCCTCTTCCTCGCTCCCGTCTACGTCCCGATCGAGCTCCTTCAGGGCTGGATCCACGCGGTCGCGCGCGTGAACCCGACGACGTGGCTCCTCGAGGCGGGGCGCAGCTTCCTCGCGGGCGAGCCGACCCACGTCGCGCTCGCGTTCGGCACGGCGCTCGCGCTCGCGTCCGCGTTCGCCCTTTGGGCGCGCGGCGGCCTCCGAAGCGCCGAGCGCGCGGGCTAGCTCCCCCGCGCGGCACATTCCGTCCCGCGGCGCGCACGGCTTGACGACCGCCCGGTCGCCGTCGATAGTCCGCCGGTTATGCGGGCCTTCGCGACGGCGATCGTGGCGGTTGGCATAGTCGGGCTCGCCGCGTGCGGTGGAGACGGCGCCGGCGGCGAGCTCTCGGCAGCCGAGTTTCGCGAGCGGGCCGACGCGATCTGTACGGACACGGCGAAGAAGGTGGACGCCGTTCCCCAGCCGCGGTCGCTCGACGAGGTCGAGACGTACTTCGACCGCGTCGTCCCGATCTTCCGCGACCAGACCGACCGCCTCAAAGAGCTCGACCCTCCCGACGACCTCCAGGAGGACTGGGACCGCGCCATGGAGCTGCAAGAGGACAGCGTCGACGTCGCCGAGGACGCGCAGGCGGCGGCGAAGGACGGCGATGAAGGGAAGATTCGAGAAGCGCTCGACCGCGGGGGCAAGAACGAGGAGGAGCTGCATCGCCTCGCCGCGAGGCTCGGCCTGAAGACCTGCGGTCGGGGCTAGCCGGCGCCCGAC
>JALZFU010000168.1 GCA_030861385.1 Actinomycetota bacterium | reverse complement strand
GCATCCCGCTGCTCGACGGTGAACACGCCTGTATTCCGCGCTTCTTCTTGGCGATGGTGGACTTCGGCACCTTTAGCAGTTCACGGCCGAAACCTTCACGGCGTCGCAACTGATCCCGCTCAAGCGTGCCCACTCTCGCCGCTGCGGGTCCCGCTCCTCGCGCGGGAGGTCAACGGTCGTGCGTTCCTTACGCATAGCCAATTCTCGAACCCCTCTGACGGACTCGAACCGTCCACCCCCGCCTTCGTTTGTTGTTCGCGACTATCCGCGGTTCACGGCAACGGTCTTGGCTCTTTGAGCCATGACGGGAACGATCTTCTCGAAGGCGACGAGATCACGCCAGCGCTCCATCCACTCAGCAAGCGAGCCCGCGTCGTCGGACTCCATTAGCTGGAAGCAGGTGTCGAGTCGCTCGCCGGCGAAGGCGTATGTGAGACTCACCGCATGGACCTCGAGGCCTTCGAGCTCGTCATTCTGCGTCGGGCCCCCGACGCCCGCACCTACGACGAAGAAACGCTCGAACGCATCCAGCGCGACCATCTGGCTTACCACGCATCGCTTCGCGCCGCCGGGCGCATCGTGACCAACGGTCCAGTGCGAGACCACCCGGACGAGTCGATCCGCGGCCTCACGTTCTATCGGACGGGTTCGCTCGAGGAGACGCGCCGGCTCGCCGAACAGGACCCTGCCGTCCAAGCTGGGCGGCTCGCCGTCGAGGTCATGACATGGTGGTGTCCCCCGGGGACGATGATCCGACCCGGGCGGCTCGTCTCGGTGCCTGATCCGTAGGTTCCCGACCGCGTCGAGGCGGGAGAGCGGCGGCGCCTTCAACGCGAAATGCGGATCCTCCTCGTGCCGTTACGCTGGGCGACGGCGCTGCGTGTTCGACCCTGAGAGCGCTGAACGCATCGAGCTCGAGAAGTACGGAGGATCACTGACTCCCGGGAGTGACGCAGCTGAGGTCGGCAGTTCGAGGGTGAACGGCGCGCACGCCATCCGTCTCCGCGGCGCTGTCAAGCGCTATGGACGAATCACGGCGGTGAACGGCCTCGATCTCGATGTGCGCGAGGGCACGTGCGTCGGCCTGCTCGGTCCGAATGGCGCGGGCAAGTCGACGACGATGCGCCTGCTCACCGGGCAGGCGATCGCAGACGAGGGCGAGATCGACGTGCTCGGCTTCCGGTTGCCGGAAGAGTCGAAGCAGGCGCGCGCCCAGCTAGGCGTCTCCCCGCAGCTCGACAACCTCGACGTCACTCTCACCGTCGAGCAGAACCTGCTCGTCTTCAGTCACCTGTATCGAATCGGTCGCTCCGAGCGGCGCGCCGCGATCGAGCGGGCCCTAGAGATCGCCAACCTCGCGGATCGCCGAGACAGCCGCGTCGACGAGCTCTCCGGGGGTATGCGCCGCCGCTTGCTCATCGCGCGCGCGCTCGTTCACCGCCCCCGCCTCGTTCTCCTCGACGAGCCAACCGTGGGTCTCGATCCGCAGGTGCGTCAGGAGCTCTGGGCGCTCATCGACGCGCTGCGGGCCGAGGGAACGACGATTTTGATGTCGACGCACTACATCGAGGAGGCCCAGCGACTCGCCGATACGGTCTTGATCATGGCCCACGGGAGCGCCGTCGCCGCCGGCTCGCCTGCCCGGCTCATCGCTGAGCACGCGGGCCGGGAGGCGATCGAGGTTTACGGGCCGCCCGCGAGGCTGGCGGAGGTCGAGGTCGCGGCCGGCGCAGCAGGGTTCCGCACGAGGCGGACCGGGACGAGTGTTTCCGTCCTCGGCGTCGAGGGGGCCGACGGGCGCGCGCCCGAAGGTGAGCGGCGGCCGGCGAACCTCGAGGACGTATTCGTCCTGCTGACGGGCGAGGAGATCTCCTGATGGCGACGGCGGCCGCGTCGCGCTCGCCCCGGCTCGGTCGCCTCGAGCGCCCTGCGCTCACCGGCGTGCTCGTACGCGAGATCGTGAACTACTCGTCCTACTGGCGCTCATCGATGTTCTCCTCCACCGTGGAGCCGACCATCTACCTGCTGGCGTTCGGGTTCGGATTCGGTTCGCTCGTGAGCCGAATCGGCGGCTATGACTACGTTGAGTTCGTCGGCACGGGGACCGTCGCGACCGCAGTGCTGTTCTCGAGCGCCTACGCGGCGATGTTCGGGACGTTCGTCAAGTACAAGTTCCAGCGCACATACGACGCGATCCTCGCCGCGCCCGTGGATACGGAGGAGCTCGTCACCGCCGAGGCGTTGTGGATGGCGATCCGCGCGGGCCTCTACGGCTGCGTGCCGATGCTCGTCGCGCTGGCCTTCGGCCTCGATCCCGCGTGGGGGATGCTCACCGTGCCTGGGATCGCATTCGTCGCCGGGTTCGGTTGGGCGTGCTTCGGGATCGCCGTCGCGGGCTTCGCCAAGTCGTTCGAGAACTTCAACTACGTCGTCAGCGCGCTGCTCACGCCGCTCTTCCTCGTCGCGGGAACGTTCTTCCCGTTGGGCAATCTGCCGAAGTGGGTCCAGATCGCCAGCCTTCTGAACCCGCTGCACCACTGCGTCGAGCTCGTTCGCCATGCCGCCTTCGGCTCGGACGGCTGGGCCGACGTCGCGCGCCTCGGTGCACTCGTCGCCTTCGGGGTGATCGTTTGGCGGGTCGCGATTCACGCGATGACGCGGAAGCTCATCGACTAGCGACACGCGACCCCAGAGCGCCAGATCGGGGGCCGGGCCGCAGTGCAAAGCGGGGTGAGGCTGGCGACAGGCACGTCGAACGTCGCGATGGACGGGTCCAGAGTCTCCTTCCCTGAGCGGTGCGAACGCGCAATTTTCGCTCTCCTGCCGCAGGGTTCTGCGCGCCATTGGACGCGCGCCGCGTGCGGTGGATACGGCCAACAGGGCGTGACGAAGATCCTCGCCGAATGACCATCCCCGGCCGCCGATGAGTTCTCGCGCCGTCGTCAGTCAGAACGTGAGCCGACAGGACGAAGGGACGAACGATGCGAAAACTCGTGGTCAACAGCTTTACGACGCTCGACGGCGTCATGCAGGCACCCGGCGGGCCGGAAGAAGACCCGACGGGTGGGTTCGAGCACGGCGGCTGGTCGGCTGGCTACTGGGACGAGGCGATGGGCCAGTGGATGGGCGAGTTCATGGGCAAGCCGTTCGACCTGCTGCTCGGCCGAAAGACGGCCCACTGGCCGCACGCAAGGGACGAGCCCGGAGCGGAGCAGCTGAACGCCGCGACGAAGCACGTCGCCTGGCGAACGCTGAGGTCGGTCGACTGGGAGAACTCGCAGCTTCTCCAGGGCGACGTCGCGGACGCGATTGCGCGCCTCAAAG
>JALZFU010000152.1 GCA_030861385.1 Actinomycetota bacterium | reverse complement strand
GCGCACGGCGGCGGCGAGGCCGTCGAGCGAGCCGCCGTTCTGCGCTCGTCCGACGAGGTAGCAGAGCAGGGGCGCGTTCGTCCGCTCGCCGCTTTCGTGCGCCGCGACACGCGCGAGCTCGAGGAGCGCGTCGACCTCGTCGCCGCCGAGCTCGTAATCGGCGCGCTCGCCGCCGCCCTCGCGCGCGAGGCGCTCGCTTGCTCCCTGCAGCCATTCGTGCACGCCCGGGAAGGTAACGCGCGCGAGCGCTTCCGGGCGGCCTCGGGGTTGCACGCCGGCGCATCACCCTAGACTTCGAGTTCATGCGGATCGGCGTGCCGACCGAGACTGCGGCCGGCGAGCGGCGCGTCGCCCTCGTCCCCGACGGCGTCCGGCGGCTCACCGAGCAGGGGATCGAGGTGCTCGTCGAGACCGGGGCGGGCGAGTGCGCCGCGTTCCCCGATCCCGCGTATTCGGAGGCCGGTGCCCGTCTCTCCTCGCGGGCCGACGTCTTCGCCGCGGCCGATCTCGTGGCGAAGGTGCGAAAGCCCTCGGCGGAGGAGGTGGAGTTCCTCCGCGAGGGTCAGCTGCTCGTCGCGTTCCTGCAGCCGCTCGTCGAGAGCGAGCTCGCCCGCGCGCTCGCCGAGAGAGGCGTTACGAGCTTCTCGATGGACGCCATTCCTCGGATCACGCGCGCGCAGCCGATGGACGCGCTCTCCTCGCAGGCCACGGTGTCGGGATACAAGGCGGTTCTGCTCGCGGCCGCGGCGCTCGGCAAGTTCTTCCCGATGCTCACGACCGCCGCGGGAACGATTCCCCCGGCGCGCGTCCTCGTGCTCGGCGCGGGTGTCGCCGGCTTGCAGGCGATCGCGACCGCACGGCGGCTCGGCGCCGTTGTCGCCGCCTACGACGTCCGCCCGGTCGTGAAGGAGCAGGTCGAGAGCCTCGGCGCCGCCTTCCTCGAGCTCGACGTCGAGGGCGTCGAGGGGATGGGCGGCTACGCCGTCGCGCTCGAGGAGGACGAGACGCGGCGCGAGCAGGAGCTCCTCGCCCTCCACGTCGCCGAGTCGGACGCGGTGGTGACGACGGCGCTCGTCCCCGGCCGGCCCGCACCCGTGCTCGTGACCGCCTCCGCCGTCGAGCGGATGCGTCCCGGGTCGGTCGTCGTCGATCTCGCTGCGGAAGCGGGCGGGAACTGCGAGCTCACCGAGCCGGGAGACACCGTTGTCCGCCACGGCGTCACGATCGTCGGCGAGCTCGAGCTGCCGCGGACGATGCCGTTGCACGCAAGCCAGATGTACTCGCGAAACGTCGTCAGCTTCCTCGGGCTCCTCGTCCGCGACGGCGAGCTCGTCGTCGACCTCGAAGACGAGATCGTCCGGGAGACCTGCGTGACCCACGAGGGCCGCGTCCGGAAGGGGCCGGTCGCCGCGTGAACGCCGAGCTCATCGCGAGCTTGACCATCTTCGCGCTCGCCGTCTTCCTCGGCTTCGAGCTCATCGCTCGCGTCCCCACCCTCCTCCACACCCCGCTCATGTCGGGCACGAACGCGATCCACGGGATCGTCCTCGTCGGCGCGATGCTCGTGGCGGGCTCCGCCGACTCGGCGCTCGAGCAGGCGCTCGCCTTCGTCGCGATCGTGTTCGGGACGATCAACGTCGTCGGGGGCTTCCTCGTCACGGATCGGATGCTCGACATGTTCCGGCGCCGACCCGGACGCCGCGAAGGCGCGGAAGCGGAATGATCCTTCCGCTCGCGCTCTCGCAGAACGCCGTCAACGCGGCGTACGCGATCGCCGCGATCCTGCTCGTTCTCGGAATCAAGCGGCTGAGCTCGCCCGCGACCGCGCGGTCCGGGAACTCGATCGCCGCCGTCGGGATGACGATCGCGGTCGTCGTCACGCTCTTCTCGCCCGAGATCGACTCCTACTGGCTGATCGCAGCGGGGATCGGCGTTGGAGCGGTGATAGGCGTCGCGTCCGCGCGGCTCGTCCGGATGACGGCGATGCCGCAGATGGTCGCGCTCTTCAACGGTGTCGGCGGCGGAGCGGCGGCGCTCATCGCGGCTGCGGAGTTTCATCGCCTCGCGCCCGATCCCGGGAGCGTTCCGGGCGACATCCTCGCGGGGGCGATGTTCTCGGCGTTGATCGGCTCGATCAGCTTCTCGGGGAGCCTCGTCGCGTTCGCGAAGCTGCAGGAGCTCCTCCCCGGCCGGCCGATCGCCTTCCCGGGTCAGCAGGCGGCGAACGCCCTCCTCTTCGCCCTCACCCTCGCCGCGGCTGTCGTCGCGGCGGCGAGCGAGCGCCAGCTCCCGCTCGTCCTCCTGCTCGCCGGCGCGCTCGTCTTCGGGATTGCGCTCGTCCTGCCGATCGGCGGCGCCGACATGCCGGTCGTGATCTCGTTTCTGAACGCGTTCACCGGGCTCGCCGCGGCCTCGACCGGATTCGTCCTCGACAACACCGCGCTCATCATCGGCGGGACGCTCGTCGGAGCCTCCGGAACGCTCCTCACGGTTCTCATGAGCCGGGCAATGAACCGATCCCTCGGCAACGTCCTCTTCGGTGCGTTCGGCGCGCCTTCGCCCGCCGGCGCAACGCCGCTCGCGAGCGCCGGGTCGGACGGCCAGATGGTGCGCGAGATCACGCCCGAGGACGCGGCCGTCATGCTCGCGTACGCGAACCAGGTCGTGGTCGTGCCGGGCTATGGCCTCGCGGTCGCCCAAGCTCAGCACGCGACGCGCGAGCTCGCGGACCTCCTCGAGTCGCGCGGCGTCGAGGTCAAGTACGCGATCCACCCGGTGGCCGGGCGGATGCCGGGTCACATGAACGTCCTGCTCGCCGAGGCGAACGTCCCGTACCCGCAGCTCTTCGACATGGAGGACGCGAATCCCGAGTTCCCTCGGACGGACGTCGCACTCGTCATCGGCGCGAACGACGTCACGAATCCTGCCGCGCGCACCAACCCGGAGAGCCCGCTCTTCGGGATGCCGATCCTCGACGTCGACCAGGCGCAGAACGTGATCGTCCTCAAGCGGAGCATGAGCCCCGGGTTCGCCGGGATCGACAACGAGCTCTACTACAACCCGAAGACGGCGATGCTCTTCGGGGACGCCAAGACGTCGGTCGAGAGGCTCGTCGCCGGCGTGAAGACCGTGTAGGGGCGCGGCCGCGGCCCGCGCCCCCC
>JALZFU010000138.1 GCA_030861385.1 Actinomycetota bacterium | reverse complement strand
CGGGCGCGGCGGCGGCGACGGTCGCGATCCCGAGGCGTCGGCACGTTCGGAAGATCCGCGCCGCGATCTCACCCCGGTTGGCTACGAGGAGCCTTCGGATCTCCATGCCGCCGTCCGCTTCTCGAGGAAGGCGCGCAGGCCTTCCTGGCCCTCGTTGCTCGTTCGCATGCGCGCCGCCGCGTGCGGCAGGTCGTCCCGGGCCGGCGGCCGGAGCGCGAGGCGCTTCGCGGCGCGCGCGGCCTCGGGGCCCGAGGTCAGGAGCTCGTCCACGATCCGCGCGACGGCAGCGTCCGGGTCTTCCGCGACCTCGTCGACGAGGTTGATCCGAAGCGCCGCTTCCGCCCCGAAGCGCTCGCCGGTCAGGAAGAACCGACGGGCCGACGCCCCGACCTTCGCGAGGACGAAGGGGGAGATCACGGCGGGGATGATTCCGAGCTTGACCTCCGGGAACCCGAACACCGCGTCGGGGGCGGCGATGGCCGAGTCCGCGCAGGCGACGAGCCCCGAGCCGCCGCCGAGCGCGTACCCGTGGACGCGTGCGACCACAGGCGCCGGGCAGCCGTCGATCGCCTCGAGCATCCGCAGGAGCCGAGCGGCGTCCTCGACGTTCTCGGCGTAGGAGAGCTCGATCGAGGAGCGTTGCCACTCGACGTCCGCCCCCGCGCAAAAGCTCGGCCCCTCGCCCGCGAGGACGACGGCGCGCGCGTCCCCGACGTCGGCGAACGCGTCCGTGAGCTCGCTGATGAGCGCGGCGTCGAACGCGTTTCGGCGTTCGGGACGGGAGAGGGTGACGCGAAGGACGGCGCCGTCGCGCTCGAGCCGTAGGGCGCTCACCGAGCGGCGAGGGCGCTTCGCGAGGCCAGCACGGCCGAAAGGGACTCGTCGAGGACGGTGACCGCGAGGTCGATCTCGTCGGTCGCGATCGGGAGCGGGGGCGCCATGCGGAAGCAGTTCGCGCTGGTTCCCGCACGGACGATGTTCATCGAGAGGCCGCGGCGGAGGCATTCGGCTGTGACCGCGGCGCCGAGCGCGTTCGCAGGCTCGCGAGTGTCGCGGTCGGTGACGAGCTCGAGGCCGACGAGGAGCCCGCGCCCGCGGACGTCGCCGATCTGCTCGTGGCGGTCGCCGAGCTCGCGGAGGCGCGCGAGGAGAAGCTCGCCCGACGTCCGGGCACGCGCGACGAGGCCCTCCTCCTCGACGACGTCGAGGACCGCGAGCCCGGCGGCGGCCGGGAGGGGATCGGAGACGTGCGACGTGACGTGGAGGAAGCCCTTGGCGACGCACGCAGCCTCGATCGGCGCACTCGTCACGGTCGCCGCGAGCGGCACGCCCCCTCCGAGCGTCTTCGAGACTGCGACCAGGTCGGGCACGACGCCGTCGTGCTCGAAACCGAACATCGTCCCGAGGCGGCCGAAGCCGGTCTGCGCCTCGTCGACTACGAGGAGCATCCCGCGCTCGTCGCAGCGCTCGCGCAGCCGACGGAGGTAGCCGTCGGGGGGGACGATCACGCCGCCCGCGGACAGCACCGGCTCGGCGACGACGGCACAGAGGGAGCCGACCGACTGCTGGTCGAGGAGCTCGAACCCCGCCTCGAGACACGTGCAATCGCAGTCGCCGTCGCAGTGGCGGATCGGGCAGCGGTACGCGTAGGGCGCCGGGAGGGCGAAGGAGCCCGGGAGGAGCGGCCCGTACCCCGAGTGCGCCATGGAGAAGTTGACGGACGCGATCCCGGAGAGGAGGCCGTGGAAGCTCCGCGTCAGCCCGGCGATCTCGAAGCGGCCGGTGAACATCTTCGCGAGCTTGAGCGCGACCTCGTTCGCCTCGGAACCGGTGTTCACGAGCATCACACGCTCGAGCGGGGCCGGACAGAGGCCTGCGAGGCGCTCGGCAAGGGCGAGCACGGGCTCGGAGAGCATCCATGAGTTCAGGTGGACGACCTCGTCGAGCGCCCGCCTGATCGCGGCCGTGATGCGCGGGTGGTTGTGGCCGAGCGTGGAGCAGATCTGACCGGACGTGAAGTCGAGGATCCGTCGGTTGTCGGTCGTCTCTACCCACGCGCCCTCCGCCCGCGCGACCGTGAACGGCGCGAACCCGCCGGCGTAACGGATGAGGAACCGCTCGCGCTCGTCCTCCACCGGTCCGAGTCTAGAGTTCCGCCGTGGTCCGAGGAGCGCTCGCCGCCGCGGTGACGCCGCTTCGCGACGGCGGGGAGCGGCTCGACGAGGACGCGGTCGCCCCCTACGTCCGGTTTCTCGCCGCGGGCGGCATGGACGGCGTCTTCGCGCTGGGGACGACCGGCGAGGGGATCCTGCTTCGCCCGGACGAGCGGCGCCGCGCGGCCGAGACCTTCCTCGAGGCGGCGGAGGGACGGCTGCCCGTCGTCGTCCACTGCGG
>JALZFU010000118.1 GCA_030861385.1 Actinomycetota bacterium | reverse complement strand
GACTGTCCCACAACGTGGCGAAGGCGCCGCAAACTCTTTATCCTTGCGGTTCCGGCCGCAGCAGGCAGCTCTTCAAAACCGGTGAGGCGTGGCAGCCCCACGCTGGGTAGGTTCGACTCCTGCGCCGCTCCGTAGGCCGGAAGCCGCCGCAAACGCGCAACTTCAGCGTAGGCCGCCTGGCCAGGCTACGGACACCGCCGACCGGCGCAGACGTGACCGTGTAGCAGCTGTATAGCGAGAAGCACCAGGGCCGAGGGATGCACGTCGACGGTGCCGACCTCGCGCCGGACGCGAAGTGCTTGGACACTTGTGGTTGCGCGACGCCCAGCGCACGGACCAGCTCATTCACGGCGTTCGCCACCCGCCAGCGCGTCGAGAAGGTCGCGCCGCCGCGGTTCGGAACGGGCGTTTAGCGCGTCCGCCGTCGTCGCTACCCGGGTCACGCCGCGACCAGATTCACATGAGAGACGCCAGGCAAGGTGGAGCGCCGTATGCAAACGTACGTTCGCATAGAGGCGACGATCCTCCACGCCGACATCGACGCCTTCTACGCGTCGGTGGAACAGCGCGATGACCTGCGGCTCCGAGGCCAGCCGGTCATCGTCGGCGCGGGCGTCGTCCTCGCGTCGAGCTACGAGGCGAAGGCGGCCGGCGTCCGGACTGCGATGAGCCTGGCGCGGGCGCGGCGCCTCTGCCCGCGCGCGATCGTCCTCCCGCCTCGAATGGCGGCGTACGCGGAAGCGAGCAAGGCTGTCTACCGCGTGTTCGACGATACGACGCCGCTCGTCGAGGCCCTGTCGATCGACGAGGCGTTTCTGGACGTTCGCGGCCTCGGGCGGATCGCAGGCTCGCCGCCGGAGATCGGCGCGCGGTTACGAGTCACCGTTCGCGAGCGGGTCGGCCTGCCGATCACGGTGGGCGTCGCGAGAACGAAGTTCCTCGCCAAGGTCGCGAGCGGCGTCGCCAAGCCGGACGGTCTGCTCGTCGTCCCGCCCGACCGCGAGCTCGAGTTTCTGCATCCCCTCGCGGTCGAGTCCCTTTGGGGCGTGGGCGTCGTGACGGGGAGGAAGCTTCGCAGCCATGGGATCCGAACGGTCGGCGAGCTGGCGCGGCTCCCCGAGGCGACGCTCGTGGCGATCGTGGGCCGCGCTCAGGGCCGGCACCTCCACGCCCTGGCCCATAATCGCGATCCTCGCCCGGTTCACCCGCGCCGGCGGCGCCGGTCGATCGGGTCGCAGCGTGCCCTGGGCCGGGGGCCGAGGTCGCCGGACGCGATCGACGCGATCGTGATCGGCCTCGTCGAGCGGGTTACCCGCCGAATGCGGATCGCGGGTGGAGCCGGCCGCACGGTCGTGCTGCGACTGCGCTTGGGCGACTTCTCCCGCGCAACCCGCGCGCAGACACTCCCGTGGGCAACCGCGCACAGCGGGATGATTCTCGAGACGACGCGGCAGCTTCTCGCCGCGGCGATGCCGATGATCGAGCGCGACGGCCTGACGCTCGTGGGGATCTCGGTCGCCAACCTGGACGACCACGGGATGCAGCTCGTGCTACCGCTCGACGGACGCGACCACGCGGCGCTCGACGCCGCGCTCGACGAGATCCGCGACCGGTTCGGCCCGAACGCCGTCATCCGCGCCGTTCTCCTCGGCCGCGATCAGGGTCTGTCGGTGCCGCTGCTTCCCGACTAGACGGGCGGGATCAGACGCCCGCTCGGCGCGACGCCCACCGCGCCGGGTCCGAAGTCCTCGCGTGACAGGCTCCGGACGACCTCGTGCGCCTTCCCGGCGGGATCGAAAACCGGCGACCCGGCGCCGACGAGACGCGTCGCCACGAGCCTTCCTCGAATCCAGGAGCCGTCCGGGCGCAGCGTCACGCGCAGGATCGCGCTCGTTCCGAGGGGCCCGGCGACCGAGAAGTTGTGGTGCCCCGCGAAGTCGCCGAGGCTGTACGCGATCAGCCGCCCTCGGTACCACTCCGCCCCGCGCAGGACGTGAGGACCGTGGCCGACCACGAGATCGGCGCCGGCTTCGACGACGCCGTGGGCGAACGCCAAGAGGTCGCCCCGCGGCTCGCCAAGGTAGGTCTCGGGGC
>JALZFU010000084.1 GCA_030861385.1 Actinomycetota bacterium | reverse complement strand
CCTCCTGAGTGCCCGGGGTCGAAGCAAGAGAGCGCTGTGTTCGTGTGCCCGCGGCCCGCGCGGCGGTCATCGTCCTCGTGCTGGCCGGGCTCGCGTCCTTCTTCCTCGCCTCGCCCGCCGCCGCCGGGATTCCTTCTCGCTTCCCGGCTGCCGGTCGCCTGGCGATCCCCTCGGTCGCCGTTCGGGCGGCGCCGCGAGCGGGCGCGCGACGCGTGATGACGCTCCACGAGCTCCGCGGCGACCTGCGCCCCCAGATCGTCCTCGCGATCGGGAAGCGCCGCATTGGCTACGTCGCCCCGAAGGCAGCGTCGCTCACGCTCGTGAACACATCCGGCGTCGCCGCGTTTCGTTTCGACGCTCGCGCCGCCGGCAGCAAGGGCAACTCGATCCGCGTCTCGATCTTGGATCGCGGCGCCGAGGACCAGCTCGCCGTGTTCGTCGACGGCGACAAGTACTCGTTCATGTACGCCCAGGCGGATACCGCAGGGCTTGCGGCGCAGATCAATGCGAAGCAACTCCCGGTGCGGGCGACCGCAGTCAAGAGCGGGCCGCTCACGCCGATCGTGCCGACGTCGCTCGCGGGCGGGAGTGACGGCAAGGCAGGGCGCGTCTGGTACCGGCTGAATCTCCCGATCCGGCCGTTCGGCCAGACGGGCTGGATCCCCGCCTGGGCGGCGTCGGTTCGTCCGACGACGCGCTCGGTCGTCGTCCGCCGCGGCGCGAAGGTGCTCCAGGTCTATCGAAGGGGGGAGCGCATCTTTCGGGCGCGCGTCGCCGTCGGCCGTCCCGACCGGAAGACGCCGCTCGGCCGGTTCTACGTCGCCGCGAAGTACGTCCCGCCGCGAAACGCGCTCGTCTCGACGTACGCCCTCGAGCTCAGCGCGCCGGCAGGGCTTCCCGACTTCCTGCGCGGGGGGGTCGTCGGGATTCACGGGACGCCGGCGACTCAGACGATCGGGCACGCCGCGTCGAACGGCTGCATCCGCGTGACCCCAGCCGTGGCGCGCAAGCTCCGCCGAATCATCCCGCTCGGGACGCCCGTTCGGATCGTTCGCTACTAGGTCGCCTGCGCGAGAGGACCCGTGCGTGCGGGCGTTTTCTTCGCGCTATCGTCCGATCGTGGCGACTCCCTCCACGCCCACGAAGGAGCGCGTCCGCGACGGCGTCGGCGGAAACGTCGGCGACCAGTGGCGCGTGATCGTCCTGAACGACAACCACAACACGTTCGACGGCGTCGCGTTCGCGCTCGCCCACGTCATTCCGGGAGTCACGTTCGAGGGCGGCCTCGCGCTCGCGAACCGAATCCACAACACCGGCCGAGCCGTCGTCTGGACCGGCCACCGGGAGCCGGCCGAGCTCTACTGGACGGAGCTCAACGACTTCGGGCTCACGATGGCGCCGTTCGAACGCTAGGAGGTTCGCTGCCGCCTACCGATGCACCGAGAGCAGGCGTCCCGGCACCGCCGGACTCGCCCGCGAACGTGCCGGATCCGCCACCCGCTCCGCCGGCGCCTAGCGAGCCGCTCGAGCCCGGGTTTCCACAGCCGCCGCGGCGCGAGGACGAGAACGGCGACGAGGACTAGCACGCGCTAGCACCCCTGCAGCTCTCGGGCGCTGCTTGCCGCCGAGGGCTACTTGCGCGCTATCTCGAGAAGGTAGGCAACCATGACGTCGGCGTCGCCGAGACGTAAGTGGTACGCATCGGAGAGCTGCTCGACCCGCTCGATCTGGTCGCGGTTCTGCTCGAACGCGGGTGTGAAAGGGAAGAACGTGAAGTCGAGGACGCGCGCCGCCAGCCCTTCGCGCTCGAGTAGCTCAGCGGTCTGGAGCTGGCTCAAAATCGAGAGCTGCATGACGAGCCCGATCCCGTCTTCGCCGAGCAGGCGCGGGAGGAGGCCGATCAAGTGGTCGACGAGATTGCGCCCCCAGTAGTCGAGCGGGCGGTGGCCGGTGAAGCGGTCGAATGGATCCACCGGCATCTGGTACAGGCTCGCCACGACGACGTCGTATCGCTCCTCGGGCTCGAACATGAAGAGGTCGGCCTCGGCCCCGGTGACGCGATCCGCGACGCCGTTTCTGAACGCGTTCGCCAGCGTGTTCGCGACAGCCTCGCGCTGGATGTCGACGGCGTGCACGTGCGCGGCGCCGTTGAGCGCGAGCTGGAGAGCCAGGAGACCGCTTCCACACCCGACGTCGAGACAGCGCTTCCCTTCCCCGACTCGCTCCTGCAAGAGGTGCTTCCAGACGAGGAGACTGCCGACCGTCGGCACGAACACGTCCGGATCGAGGACGAGGTCCGGGAACGGGAGCGGGTAGACGACGCCTCCTGACTCGTCGACCCACGGCCGAGCGACGTACGCCGTCTCGGTCGCGAGACGATCTGCCGTCGCGAGCGGCTCGCTCCGCGGCCGCCCCGGCTTCGTCCCCTGGAGGCGCGCGCGGGCGGCCGCGATGTGGCTCGGCGTCGTGCCGCAGCAGCCGCCCACGATCTGCGCCCCCTGCTCGCGCCACAAGAGTGCGAGCTCGGCATATTCGTCCGGCCCGACCCGCTCGTCTGAGCGCCACCCCGACTCGGAGAAGTAACCGAGGTTCGGGTAGACGCCGAGCGGGAGGTCGGTGAAGTCGCGAAGCCAAGGAAGCATCCCGTCCACGTGGTCGGGCGGTAGACAGTTGACGAGAAGCGCCGACACACCGGCCTCCTCGAACTGACGCGCGGCCCGACCGAAGAGATCGCCCTCGGGACCGCCCCAGTGCTGTCCGTAGACGCCGCAGACGCCGTGGCGGCAACGGCGGAAGCTAAGCCAGACGGGGATCCCGGTCTCGAGCATGAGCTCGACGGCGGGAAGCGTGAGCCCGTCGCGGATCAGCGACATCGTCTCCATCAGGATGAGGTCGGGCGCGCGGTCCTCGAAGATGCGGGCGAGGAGGCTCAGCGTGCGGAGCCTCTCGGCGCTCTCGACGTCGCCGTTGACGCTGAATGCGATCGCGCACGAGCCGGTCCGCCCAGCCTCCTCGACCGCCTGGGTAGCGAGCCGGATGCCGAGGCGGGCGACGTCCATCCAGTGCGTCATGCCGGTCCGGCCGACGAGCCCTCGCGCCTCGAGCTCTGCGGCCGCGAGGATGGCCCATGTGTTCGTCGAGATGACGTCGCAACCCGCCTCGACGTAGCGGCGGTGAACGTCGAGAACCGCATACGGCGCGTGGTAGAGAGCCCCCGTTCCCCAGAGTCCCTTGTCCGAGTCGCGGAGCTCGCCCGCCTGCGAGCGCTCGAGCTCCGTCGCGTTGCCGCCGTCGAGGATGACCGGCTCTCCGCTTTCGAGCAGTCGCTCGAGCCGCTCGTACGCAGCCGATACGCGCTTCTCGCGCTTCCGGACGGTTGGGGAGACGGCAGCCACGCGCTGTCACGAACGATTACCAGGACTCGCGCCCGACGGGGTTGCGCGAGCGGTCGCGTGTCGCGCTCTCAGGAGGGCGAACCTCCTTCCGAGCGATCGACACCGCTAAGGCGGTTCTAGTCGCCTCCGGCGTCTCGAGTAACGGTGCGCTCTCTGATGCGTTCGTCCCCGACCGTCTCGACCGGGCTCGTCGAAAGGGCAGGGCGCAAGCGTCGCTCCGAGTAGCCGAGGCCGTAGTGCGCGTAGAGGCGCTCCTCGGTCTCCTGGCTGATCTCGTCCGAGTCGATGCCGGGAGCGTCCTTCACCTGGTCCTTGGTGTACGGAACCGCGACCCGGTCCTCGAGCATCTTCGCTCCTGTTGCAGGGACGACCACGCGCTTTCTCCCGAAGAACCCTGCCCGGAGGCCGATCCACTTCGGCTCGCCCGTGTCCTGGCCGACGAAGATCTCTTCGATGCGGCCGATCCTGTTGCCGTCCGACGAGTAGACGGGCGTCCCTCCGACCGCGACAAGAAGGTCCTCTGTGAGTCGTTTCACCTCATCGGGGGAAATCGATCGCTCCCGGGCGCCACCGACCGAGGTCGCCTCGTCTCGCGCCTCGACCGCTTTCGTCGCCTCCGTGACGACGTCCTCGTACGTGAAGAAGCTGCCTCGCCCGCTCCCGGCCTCGTCGACCTCTACGAGCGCAACGCGGCGCGCTACATCGTAGTCGCCGAATCCGTGCGCCTCGACGTAGCGCATCAGCGCCCCGGCGGCGTCGGTTCGATCGCTGAAGGTCGCGAGTACGTCACCATTCTCGATCTCGACGATCTCGTACGCACCCGCTCTCTCACTCGACGGGTCCTCGGTGAATCCGCGTCGCGAAGGTAGGCCGGACACGCTCTCGACGACTCGCGCCGCCCTCGCCAATCGCTCTGGATCGCCCCAGATCGTGTAATGACCCTGGCAGAACGTCTTGGCGACGGTAAAGCCGAACCCTTCCTCGAGCTCGACCGCGGCGACGAACGCTCTTCCCAGCGCCCGCGAGAGCGCGCCGCCAGGCGTATCGAACATCGAGAGTCCCTGATGCAGGAGACCGATGTCGTCCCGGCGGACGAGGGGTCGGCCGTTCATCAAGCCCGAATGGAAGTCCCGGACGCGCGGCGGGTCTTCGCGTACGAGCCGAAAGAGCACATCGCGTCCCGTCCACCGGACCGCCCCGACGACCGTATCGGCGCCGCGCGATCCACCGCGTTGGAGGACTTCGGCTAGCGCTCGCGCGGCTTCTAGCGACATAGCGATGCGACGCCAAGCGGAGTCAGCTCTCGATTCCGCGCGGCCGGGAACGGCACACGTTCCCCTGTCGAAGCCCTAAGGACAGGGAGCAGGCAGAAGAAGGTCGCTACCTGCACCTACCGAGCCACCGTCCTTCGCCGCCCTCCCAGCGTCCGCTTACGTCAAAGGAGCTCCACGAGCGGGAACGACCGCTTCGAGCGTGGCGGCACGAGGAAGTTCTGTCGGTACGTGGCCGCCATGCGCGAGTTGATCCCGTTGTTCGTGTCCGGAATCTCGCCCCGGAGGTTGGTGGTGTCCGGGAGAACGCCGTCCGGAAAGACGCCATCCATCGCGAGGCGGGCCGTGTGGAAGAGCCTGCTTGCAGGGACGAGGACGGCGAAGCGGAGGCCGGCCCTCGCACCGCCGTTGGACGGCCACGCGAAGGGATCGTCGATCGTGTTGAAGTCCTCGCGGATCGCGAACGACCGCTGCTTCCGCGCGCTCGGGGGCGACGAGCCCCGGCTGGTCGAGCGCCTCGTACACGCCGCGGGCGTTGATCGCGTCCGTCGAGACAGCGACGGCACCCCGCAGGAAACGACGACGCAAGTACGTCGCTTGACCATCCACGTGAGACCCCTCCCCCGTCCGCAGTAAGTAGCCCGCGCAGTGTGCCACGGCCCTCCGCAGTGTCAAGAAGTCCGCCGCGAGACGCTCTAACGACCTCCTAGGGCGCGCACTTCGTCTGGACGTTGTCGACCGTCGCGCTCGGAACGCCCGCCGCGGTCGCGGTCGTATGGAGCGTGTAGACCAAGAGGAAATTCGGGGGCGGTCCCGCGTGCCCGCGAGCAGGAGCGAGTACGCCCGTCGCCTACCCCCATTTCTTCAACATAGACATCCCACCTCTTCCAGGCCGGCCGCCGAAATCCCGGCTGTCACGCGGGAAACGACGAGCCGACCACCGCCCGCGTTCGGCGTTTTTCCGAAGCGAGCCGATCCCAGGCCGTCGGACTATTGCGACCGCGGCCGCGTGACTCGATCGTCGATGCTCGTCGACCACTGCGCACGAGACGCGACGGCGACGCCGATCGGCAGCGCATCGGTGGCTAGCGCTCGGTGGCAACTCGCAGCCCCAGCGCGATCAAGACGACGCCGGTGACGCGCTCGAGTCCCGCCTCCACGCGTGGGCGCGTCAGCACCAGGTGCAGGCGCGAGACGAACCAGGCGTCGAAGGTCAACCAAACGAGGCCGACGAGGATGTGGATCGCTGCCAAGAACGCGACCTGGAAGAGAACCGAGCCCGTGCGATCCACGAACTGCGGTAGGTAGCTCAGGAAGAAGAGCGCCGGCTTCCGGTTGAGAACGGTGCTGATCAGCCCCTGCAGGTAGCGTTGCCGAACCTGGATGACGCCGTCGGAGGCGTCGCCGCAGCTCCCCGCGCGTGCCGCAGCGCCTGAACACCGAGGTAGATGAGGTACGCGGCACCGGCGAGCTTGATCGTCGGGTCGGCCGAGGCCGAGGCAACGAGCAGAGCCGAGAGACCGACGGCGAGCGCCGCCGTGCGCACGACCAGGCCGGAAAGGTTGCCGAAGATCGTCGCCTGCGCCGCCCTCCGGCCGCGCGAGACCGCCTGACGGGTGATGAGGGCCATATCGGCGCCCGGGATGACGGTGATCACGAGAGCCGACGAGAAACAAGCCCACGTGCTGCGGCACTCGACGTGACCATAACGGTGCCCGTCATCTCGCAGCAGCAGGACAGCGAGCGTGTACGAGCGAAGGCGCGCGCGGCCGTCGCACCGACGCCGGCCGCGACGTCGAGAAGCTCCTACGCGAGGCCGCGCTACAAGGCGCCCGGCGAACCTACAGCGATCGCGCTTCCATCGCACGTCTTCGGGGGCCCAAGAAATCCCGGTGTGGGACGGTGTGCAATGGACGTCAGCGGGCCAGGGGGCTGGAGTGAAAGAACTCGTGCAAAGCGGGCGAGTGGGCGGTGCCGGGCTCGAACCAGCGACCTCCTGCTTGTAAGGCAGGCGCTCTCCCAGCTGAGCTAACCGCCCAGTGCCCCCAGCGGGATTCGAACCCGCGCTACGGCCTTGAAAGGGCCGTGACCTGGGCCGCTAGTCGATGGGGGCCCGGCGGGCAGGATACCGCCGACCCGCCGATACACTCCCGCGAGGGGGCCGGTAGCTCAACTGGTAGAGCAGGGGACTTTTAATCCCAAGGTCGAAGGTTCGAGTCCTTCCCGGCCCATACGACGCCGCCTGCGCGGCCGCAAACTGGCGCGCGGTTTTGGCGCGCCGCACGCAGTTCTTGGCCTCTACGCCGCGGCGGAGGAGTCCAACGCACCCAGCGACGCGGGTACGGAGCCTACGGTCTCGAAGCTCTGCCACGTAAGGTCCGCGTGAAGGGGGGTAACGGGTCTTGGCCCGGCGGTGGCGCTAGTAGATGCGGCTCGGTGCGCTGAGGTCAGCACCAAGTCGAGTATCACGATTCGCCGGGGGGAAGAGGTGTAGCCTCCTGCCGACCGTCGACCGGAGGTGTGCATGCCGCAGCATAGGGTCATCCTGATCGTCGAGAAGAGCCCCCCAGAGCGTCACGAACTCCCCGTTATGGACGAACCCCTCGCGCAGCAGGTCAAGCACGCCCTCGACCCCGCGAAGGGCAGCAAGGTCCTCGACGTGAGAATCGAGAAAGTAGCGGACTAAAGAAGCTCGCGGGCGCGCGCGGCCGAGACGACATCCCCTTTCGCGGTGAAGAGCGTGATCGCATCTTTCACGAGGGGGGCTGCCTCGCCGTCGGCGCCTCCGAGGCGAAGCGCCTCGGCCGCGTCGAGAAGCAGATGACCCCGCGTGTAGAGGTCGTCCGTCGGCTCGGCGAGAGCGAGGGCCTCGCGCACGACCGCCCGGGCCTCGTCGTGCTCGCCGCGACGCGCGAGCACCCTGGCCCGCGTGGCACGCCACCAGACCTGTGAGGCGACGTCGTCCAGCGTTGCGAAGCCCTCGCTAACGCGCGTGTAGTGGTCAGCCTCGTCCCACCGCCCCTGCGCGTAGAGGGCGTCCGCGAGATAGGCGGCCAGCGTCGAGAGAACGCCCCGCTCGCCCATCTCCTCGAGCGTCTCGTAGCCGCCCCTCAGCTCACGCTCGGCGGCGGCCGGATCGCCCGCCGCCATCTCGATGCGTGCGTAGAGAATCGTTCCTGCGGCGAACGAGTAGCGAAGGCCGAGATCGTCGAGGATCTCGCACTGGAGCCGGTAGAGCGCGCGGGCCTCGTCGAAGCTCCCGAGCATCGCCAAGAGGCCCGCGAGCGAGCCGCGAACAGCTGCCTGAACGGTCGGCCGTGCTGCGGCCGCGTCGTGAAGAAGCTCCTCGCAGCCGGCGATCGCCTGGGCGACCGGGGTCGGTCCCCAGTAGAGGGCCGTGCCGAGGTCGATCAGGATGTCCGCCTCGTGCTCGCCTCCGGCGCGCCGAGCATGGGTGAGCGCCCGCTTGAGCGCGTGAGTCCGGTCGCGATAGCGGCAGGCCATCGCGTGAACCTGAGCGAGCAGGTCCCAGCTCCGGGCAAGGCCCGGCTCGTCCCCGAGCTCCTCGAAGGCCCGGAGCGCGCGCTCGACGACGCGGCGAACCTCATCCGTCGTCCCCGCCGGGTCGGTCTTCAGACGCAGGAACTCACGCTCGACGAGGGCGTGCAGCGCGAGGCCCCGCTCGCCAAGCTCCTCGGCTCGCTCACCGGCCTCGGCCAAGGCATCGTCCGCATCGGCGAGGCGCCCGACCTCGATCAAGGTGCGGCCGTAGAGGACGAGGAGCTCGAGCCGGGCGTGCTCACCCTCCGGGAGGAGCACAACCGCCCGGCTGAGCAGGTTCTGAGCCGCCGGCGCGTCGCTCTTTGCAGAGGCTCGGCGTCCCGCAGCGGTCAGGTGGCCCGCAGCCCGGCGGCCCAGCTCCTTCGAGCGCTCGTCAGGACGACCGAGCTCGACACGGAACCGATACGCCTGCTCCAGGTGATAGGCGAGGATCTCCTCGTACTCGATGCGGTGGTCGCCGGCGGTGCTCGCGAGCCAGGCTGCGAAGCGCTCATGGAGATCCGCCCGCGTCTCCTTCGGAAGGGACTCGTAGGCCGCGTCGCGGATCAGGATGTGGCGGAACTCAAAAGCTTCGTCATCGACGATCGCCGAGCGGTCCGGTCGGATCAGCTCCTTGCGGACGAGCGTCCCCAGATGCTTGTCGAGATTGCGGCACTCCGGCCAGAGCTCTTGGATCGACCCCCGATGGAAGACCTTTCCCTCGACCGAGGCCCGCTCGAGCACCGCGCGCTCGTCGCCGCCGAGGCCGTCCAGCCGGGCTGCCAGAAGCGCCTGGATCGTCGGGGGGACGGCGATAGCTGGAAGGTCGGCGCTCGCGACCCACTGCCCGTCGCTCTGGCGCACGACCCCGTCCTCCACGAGCATCGCGAGCATCTCCTCGATGAAGAGCGGGTTGCCTTCGGCCGCCTCGGTGATCCGCATCCGCACGGCGTCCTCAACGGCGCCAGACGGCAGGCGGTCGGCGATCAGCAGCCCGGACTCTTCCGGAGTGAGCGGCCCGAGGAGGACGGTCGTGGCGTTCAGCATCCCGCCTCCCCAGACGGGCCGAAGGTCGAGCAGTTCGGGACGGGCAAGGCAGAGAAGCAGGATCGGCGCGTCGTGCGACCACTCGGCGACGTGACGAAGCAGGTCGAGGAAGGTCGGCTCCCCCCAGTGGACGTCGTCGAAGACGGCGACGAGCGGAGTCGGACGGGCAAGGGCCTCGAGGAACTTACGGACGGCCCAGAAGGTTTCCTCACCCCCCACCGGGGCACCCGAGAGCCCGATCGCCTCGAGGAGGCGCTCCGCGACCGGCCCGGCCTCGTCGTCGAGGAGGGCACGGACGTGCCTGCGCACCTCATCAGGTGAATCCTCGCCGACGAGACCCGCCGCGTCCTTCACCGCCTCGATCACCGGCCAGAAGGTGATCCCCTCGCCGTAGGGCAGGCAGCGCCCCCGCACGACCCGCGCGCGATCCCGGGCGCTTCGCAAGAACTCCTCGATGAGCCGGGACTTCCCGACGCCTGCCGGACCCAGGATGGTGAAGAGGTGGCAAGCGCGCTCCCGCACCGCGCGGCTGAACACTTCGTCGAGGAGCCGCCGCTCGTGCTCGCGGCCGACGAGAGCGGAGTCCAACCGGCGGGCGATGCCCGGCGAACCGGAAGCGACGGTAAGAAGACGGTGAGCGGGTACTTCGTGCTCCTTCCCCCGCAGGCGTAGCGACGCAGGGGTATCGACTCTCACCGCGTCGCGAACGAGACGATACGTCGCCTCCCCGATCCAGATCTCGCCCGTCCCGGCCGCCTGCTCGAGCCGGGCGGCGACGTTTACGGCGTCGCCGGCCACGAACGACTGACTCTCGGCATGGTCACCGGCCACCACCTCGCCGGTGTTGACGCCGATGCGCACGGCCAGCTCGACGCCCCAGGAGCCCCGAAGCTCCTCGTTCAGGGCGGCGAGTGCCTCGCGCATCTCGACGGCCGCGCGCACGGCGCGGAGAGCGTCGTCCTCGTGGACGACCGGGATTCCGAAGACCGCCATGACCGCATCTCCGATGAACTTCTCGATCGTCCCGCCATGTCGGTCAAGCACACGCCGCATCTCTTCGAAGTAGCGCGCCATGACGCGCCGGAGCGACTCCGGATCGAGGCGCTCGCCGATTGCCGTCGAGCCGCTCACGTCCGCGAAGACGACCGTGACCGTCTTCCTGACCTCCCGAGACGAGGTCGCCTCCGCGCGGATCGCCGAGCCGCAGGCGAAGCAGAATCGAGCCTCGTCCGGGTTTTGCTGCCCGCACTCGGCACACCGGGCCATGCCGGGAAGGGTACGGCCGGCGGGCGGCGAGTTCTAGTGCGAGCCGTCACGCTCTCACTCGCGGGCGCGCGCGGCGCGTCGTCGTGAGGCCCGAGAAGCTGGATGGTGCGTTCGCGGGACTCGCGCGATGACGAGCCCGTCCGAGCAGATCACCCTCAAATGCGCTCGCTGCGGCGAGCGGTACACCGACTGGATGCGTGCGAGCGTCAACTTCGAGATCGAGTCGTTCAGCGAGGAGTGCGTCCGCGAGGCGACGAGCGCAACCTGCCCGTGCTGCCGTCTTGTCGTAGAACTTGGATCGCTCGTCGTGCCGGACGGCGTGTGGGAGTTCGGCGGCGATCCTCGTCGTCGTACCGGGGTGCCTCGACGATGTACCGGGGCGGATGCCTTGAGAACCCGTCCTAGGCGTCGCGCTCGACCGGCTCGAGGCGAACGCGGTCGGCTAGCTCGGGGTCGTGGCACGGACCTCGGGCACACGGGGTAGACGCCTTTGGCGTCCGGGGCGGTAGTCGGCGGCCCTTTTCGTTGCTTCCTCGACCTTTCGGCGCCAGAGGCGGATCGTCGTCACGTGTACCGAGCCAGTCGCGTTGATCGTTCCGCTGACAGCGACGGCCGTGACGGGAGGGGACGCCTACCGGATCACAACCTTCTCCGACGGCGACACCGAGACACCGGACACCAAGAGCACGTATGCAGACACCCGTGCGCGACCGCGCCGGAACACGTGACCCTCAGCCGCCTCGATGGGAACCAAGAACGTGTGCGGGCTCCCGTCGCAGATCGGATTGAAAAAGCCGAAGTCGCTGCTTTCGTCGCGCCGCACGACGTACGCGAACGCCTCAAGGACCTCGGCACCGGGCGCGCAGGTGACCGTGACGGACGCCAGCACGCTGTCCTCGTCCACGAACTCGACGAAGCGACCGATGCTCACGCTGAGCGTCCCTTCCTGTGCTCGCGCCTCTGGCGCTGCGAGAAGGACGGCCAGGAGCAGCACGAGAAACCAGCGCACCACACCCTCCTTGCGCGGTGGGCCGCGATTCTCCCACACTCTCCCGACCGCCGCCGACCGGCCCGCCGCGCGGCGGTTCCCGTCCCTAAACGGGCTTCGCGCGCAACCCGACGCGACCGCGAAACGCGCGCTAGGCGTCGAGCTCGACCGCCTCGAAGCGAAGGCAGTCGGCTAGCTCGGGCTCGTCGGCGCGAACCTCGGCCAGAAAGCGCTCGGCGTCCTCCCGTCGCACGAAGAGCTCGAACGCCTCCGTTTCTTCGGTGCGCGTGTCCACGACC
>JALZFU010000062.1 GCA_030861385.1 Actinomycetota bacterium | reverse complement strand
CCCCACGACGGGAAGGGGGCAAGGCGTGATGCGACGTCTTCTCGACGTTGTCGAGCGGTTCTCGCGCCTGCGCGTGCTGGTCGTCGGCGATGCGATCCTCGACACCTACCTCCACGGCGACGCGGTCCGGATCTGCCGTGAGGGGCCGGTGCCAGTCGTCGAGCTTGCCGGGCGAGCGGACCGCCCGGGAGGCGCCGCGAACGCGGCCGCGAACACGAGCGGCCTCGGCGCATCGACGACGTTCGTGTCCCTCGTCGGCGCGGATCGGGAAGGGGAGCTCCTCGAGGGAGCGCTCGCGGCGGACGGGGTCGACTGCTCGCGCCTCATCCGCTCGCCGAGCCATCCGACTGTCGCGAAGAGCAGGGTGCTCGCGGCGTCGCAGCTCCTCGTCCGCTTCGACCAGCCCGCGCCGCCCTCACCGGGCCCGACGGCCGAGGAGGCGATCGTGGCGCTCCTCCGCGATCTCTTCCCGCAGGCCGACGCCGTCCTCGTCGCCGACTACAACGGCGGCGTCCTCACGCCGCGAGTCGTGGAGACGATCGCCGCGCTCCAGCGGTGCTCCCCCCGCATCGTCGTCGTCGACTCCCCTCGCCCACGTGCGTTCCGTTCCATTCGACCCACGGCGGTGAAGCCGAATCGCGACGAGGCGGTCGGGCTTCTCGGTCCGTCGGCCATGCCGCACACCGGGGCCGACCCGGCAGAAGCGATCGCGACGACGGGCGACCGCATCCTCGCCGCGACGGGCGCGCAGGTCGCCGCGGTGACGCTCGACAGCCACGGCGCGATCGTCCTCGAGCGCGGTCGGCCCGCGTACCGTACGTACGGTCGGCCGAGCGACGGCTCCCGCGCGATCGGAGCGGGCGACACGTTTGCGGCCGCCCTCGCCCTCGCGCTCGCCGCCGGCGCGGACACCGCGTCCGCCGCGGAGATCGCCTCGGCCGCCGGCGCAGTCGTCGTCGGCAAGGAGGGCACGGCCGTCTGCTCGGGCGTCGAGCTTCGCGACGCACTCTTCTCGCGCGAGGAGCGGCTGACGACGCTCGCCCGACTCCTGCCCGCGCTCGCCGGGCGACGCGAGCGCGGGGAGCGCGTCGTCCTCACGAACGGATGCTTCGACATCCTCCACCGCGGTCACGTGTCGCTCCTCAGCGAGGCGAAGGGGCTGGGCGACGTCCTCGTCGTAGGCGTGAACACCGACGCCAGCGTCCGGCGGCTCAAGGGCGACGGACGGCCGATCACGCCGCTCGAAGACCGGGCCGCGCTGCTCGCCGCGCTCTCGCCCGTCGACTTCGTCGTCCCGTTCGGCGAGGACACCGCCCGCCCGCTCGTCGAGGCCGTCCGTCCCGATGTCTACGTGAAAGGCGCCGACCACGAGCGCGCCTCGCTCCCGGAGGCCGTGCTCGTGGAGCAGCTCGGCGGCGAGGTCCGGATCCTTCCCTACTTCGAGGAGCGCTCGACGACGGGCGTGATCGACCGCGTCCGGGAGCTCGTTGCGCGCGAGGCGTGACCGTGCCGCGCGTCGACGTCCTCGTCCCCACGTACCGCCGGCCAGCGGCGCTCGCCGTCACGCTCGCCGGTCTCGTCGGCCAGAGCGAGGGCGACTTCCGCCTCGTGGTCTCCGACCAGAGCGAGGACGACGCCTCGACCGACGGGGCCGAGGCGAGCGCACTCGTTCGGATCCTTCGCGCCCGGGGGCAGGAGGTCGAAGTCCACCGGCGCCGACGGCGCCGCGGGATGGCCGAGCAGCGGCAGTTCCTCCTCGACCGGGCCGGGTCGCCCTTCGTCCTCTTCCTGGATGACGACGTCCTCCTCCTGCCCGACGCGCTGGCGCTCCTCCGCGACGCGATCGAGGAGGAGCGGTGCGGGTTCGTGGGCTTCGGCCTCGTCGGCGCCTCGTTCGAGCACGACGTGCGCCGGGACGAGCAGGAGATCGCGTTTTGGGACGGGCCAGTCCGGCCCGAGCGCGTTCGACCCGGCGACCCCGCCTGGGAACGGCACCGCCTGCACAACGCCGCCAATCTCCTGCATCTCGAGCGGCGCCTCGGCGCCCGGTTGAACGGCGGCCGGCGCTACAAAGTCGCGTGGATCGGCGGCTGCGTCCTGTACGACGTCGAGAAGCTTCGAGCCGTCGGGGGCTTCGGCTTCTGGCGAAAGCTCCCGCACGAGCACGCGGGCGAGGACGTCCTCGCGCAGATCCGCGTGATGGAACGCTTCGGGGGCTGCGGCCTTCTTCCGTCGCGGGCATACCACCAGGAGCTCGCGACGACGGTCCTCGACCGCTCCGTTGACGCGCCCCGCGTCCTTCCCTCATGGAGCCGTCCCTAGGTTCGCGCGGCGCGCTCGCAGACGTCGCGGAAGAAGGCGACGAGCCGGTCGACGTGGTGGTCGAACGTGAACTCGTCCCGCTGCGCCCAGACGGCCTCGCGAAGCTCGGCCATCCGGCCCTCCTCACGAAGCTGCGGGCCGACCTCCGCGAACGAGGTGAAGAAGAGGCCGAGGTCCCGCTCGCGCACGAGTGACTGGGCCGCCACGACCGAGCCCGAGTTGTCGCGCTGAAGGAGCGGCAGTCCGGCCGACACGAGGGTGGGAATCCGGGCGGGATAGTTGAGATCGTCCCAGTCCGCCCGCCGGATCTCGCCGCCGTTTTTGCTCGCGAAGACGTGCAGCCACCCGGCGTCGTAGCGCGAAAACTCGGTCACCCATCGGTCCTGGTTCACGGTGGCATGAAGGTGGAGGTACCCGGGGGCTTTCCGAGCGACGGTCTCGATCCACTCCCGCCAGAGGCCGTGCATGAACTCGCCGTAGAAGTGCAGGTGGATCCGCTGGTCAGCGAGCTCGACGACGTTCGGCGGATGGAGCCCGATCGGCCGTCCGGGGACGACGGTGTGCAGCTCCCCGTCTTCGTCGGAGAGCCGCCGCGAGCGCTCGGCGGCGAACCACTCCCGCTTCGGCAAGTCCCCGTCGAGGACGAGCTCGAGGCGCTCCTCCTCGGGGAGGACGGTTCGAAACCACTCTTCGACCTCGGGCGAGGAGTAGACGGCGCCGTCAGCCCGGCTGTAGAGCTCGACGAGCTCCCGCCAGTTGCCCTTCTCGATCGAGATGAACGGCCCCTCCTTGAAGTGCCACACGAACGGGACGCCCGGGTTCTCCTCGAGGACGTGGTGCGCGAACGGAACCGCCTGCCAGTTGAGGAGGGCGTAGATGACGTCTGGGCGAAGACGCTCGACGGCCTCGCGCCAGCCGGTCCGTGGAACGTCCGTGACGTGGCCGAAGGGGACGGGGCCGACGGCGTTGAACCACATGGGATCCGGCATCCAGAGGCCGTAGAGCCGATGTCCCCGCTCCTCGAGGGCGAGCACGCGCTCAGCGTTGTACGCGAGCTCGCCGACCAGGAGGATCGTGAGCCCGTCCGCGGCGGGCGGCGTGTCGGGCCGCTCACGGAGCCGCCGGTAGTGGGCGACCTCGTCCAGCGGCCCTCCGAACGTCGGGTGGAACCGGATCGGGTCCTTGACGCGGTACCGCGAGCGGTACGTGTTCAAGCCGTTCTGCGGCTCCGCGATCACCTTGCTTCGCTGGCGCGGATGCTCGACCCACTCGCACGTGACTCTTCCGGTCGGCAAGAACTCGCCGCGTGCTCGCAGCTTCGACCAGAACATCCGCTCGAGGTCGTCGGTCACGAGCTCCGCCCGCTCCAGCCAGCGGTCGTCCGTCACCCGGTGGGCGACCTGGACGAGCTGGAGGTACGACCCGTCGATCGCCCCCTCCGCGATGCGGTTGTAGTGATGGCGCACGCCCGCGTAGGCGGCGATCGCGTTCTCGTCGCGCAAGCGCTCGACGAGGGAGGAGAGATGGTCGGCGTAGACGACGTCGTCGGCGGGGAGATAGGCCGCGATCGCGGCTCTCGCTCGTTCGAGGCCGACGTTCAGCGCCACCCCGAGGCCGTAGTTCTCCTCCAGGCGAAGGAGCGTGACGCGCGGGTCGTAAAGGTGACGCTCGACGGCGGCCGCCGTGCCGTCCTGGGAGCCGTCGTCGACGATGACGAGCTCCCAGTCGCGCAAGCTCTGCGCGACGAGCGAGCCGATCGCGCGGCGGACGAACGCCTCCTGCTCGAAGACGGGCATGACGACGGAGACGATCGGAGCCATGGAGGGGAGAAGCGGGCGGCGTCGGCGGCGCGCCAATTCTCGACTAGCGCACCCGGTGCGCCAAGCTGCCTCGCTCGCCGCGAGCGGTAGGCGGCGCCGGTACGACGTCGCTTCGCTCGCGCTCGGCGAGGAGCTCGACCGCGGCGTCGAGGACGGATTCGACCGACACGTCGGCGACGAACGAGACTTCGTGCTCGCAGCGCGGCTCGTCGGGGTCGACGGCGGAGGCGCCGCAGACCGGGCACGCGACCGTCCAGGCCGGAAGGGGCCGATGGCGCGTCCGCGTGAGCGGGCCCGAGTTGAAGAGGTTCCCGCACCAGTAGACCGCTACCGTCGCCGTGCCGACCGCCTCGGCCAGGTGACGAGGTCCGCTGTCGTTCCCGACGAGGAGCGCGCTTCGCGCCAGGAGCCCGAGCAGGCCTCCGAGCGTCAGCCGCCCGGCCGCGTTCACGAGCGGCTCTTCCATCGCCGACGCGAGCTCGCCGACGAGCGCCTCGTCGTCGCCGCTCCCGACGGCGACAACGGTCGCGCCCGCGCGCGAGAGCTCGTCGCCGACGGCGGCGAACTTCGCGACCGGCCAGCGACGACGGACGTCGCCGGCGCCCGCGTGAAGCACGACGAACGGCTCCTCCGCCCCGCCGACCACCGTGTCCGCCTCGACGCCATCGCGCGCCGTCACCTCGAGGCGCGGCTCGATCGTCACCGGGCGGGCGCCCGCGAGCGCGACGACCTCGAGAAACCGGACCGCCTCGTGCTGCCAGTAGACGTAACGGACGGCTCGGTCGAGCGGCGGTGCATCGCGGTCGCGGAGCCCGACGGTGGTCCGGGCGCCGAGCCGGCGCACGAGCGGGTTCGAATGGCGCCCGCCACCGTGAAGCTGGATCGCGAGGTCGAATTGCTCGCGTCGCATCCGGCCGAAGAACCCGTCGAGCTCCGCCGCCGACGCATCGCAGGGGGCCGCGACGCCGGGGACTGCCGGTACGACCACGACGCGATCGATCGGCGCGGGACGGCCCGCGAGAAGCTCGTCGTGGATCCGCGTCCCAAGGAGGACGATCTCGGCTTCCGGGTACGCCGCCCGAAGCGCCTCGAACGCGGGGAGCGAAACGACGAAGTCCCCGATCGCATTCGCGCGGAGGACGGCGATCTTTCGTACGCCGGCCAGCGGTCCCGGTCCGGCTCTCACGTCGAGCTCGTTCCGCTCGAAGCGGGCGTGAGCGCGCGGAGGCGCTCGTGCCTCGGCGGGAGGGGAGCGACCGGCGTTACCAGTAGTGAGTGCGGGGGCCGATCGCGCGACCCATCGCTCCGAGGATCCAGAGGATCGCGCCGACGACGATGAGGATGATCCCGATCACCCAGAGGACGCCGACGTTCAAGAGCGCGCCGAGGATCAGCAGGACGATGCCGAGCACGATCATCGCGATGCCTCCCTGTCGTTGAAGAACCGCGCTCCTTATGCCCATCTCCGCGGAGCGGCAAGCCCGCGCGAGCACGAGGCGCTCCGTGGGCAGCGAGGCAAGCCGAGAGCCCGTGCGCGGGCTCTCTCCGCTAGCGGCGAACGATCCTGAACCTCCCTCGCGCGGCGAGTCCGCCGTATTCCGCCGCCGAGCGCAGCCCGTAGCCCGGCCAGACGTACCAGCGGTACCGAGCTGGGCGGAGCCGGTACGAGCGTCCCGCGTAGCGCCACCTCGCCCGCAGCGCAAGCCGCGGTCGAAGCGGCCACCGACTGAGGATCTTCCGCCCGGCCCGCCAGAGCTGCACGTTGTAGTAGCTCGCGCCCCGGATCGCGCGCCAGCGAAGGACGGGCGGCGCCGAGAGCCGCGCGCCGTTTCGGGGGGTGAGGATGGAAGTCGTCACCGCCAGTTGTGCAGGCGGCGGGCCGACCGTCACCGTCGACGTTCGGATCCGGACGTTTTCGAACCGATCGGCGGCGCTGAAGCGGACCGACGTCGTCCCCACGGGGAAGACGAGTGGGGCGTCGACGCTCACGAGCGGGGACGCGTCGACGGCGTCGGTCGCGTGGGCGGAGGCGAGGAAAGCGGCGATACGGGCGTCGGTCTTGGGGACGCCCGCGGCGGTCGGCGCCGCCCCGAGGTCGAGCGGCGCCGGGACGAGGAGCGTCGGCGGAGTCGTGTCCCGGACGGTGATGCGGAAGCTGCCCGTGACCGTCTCCGCGTCTGTGCCCGCCTTGCAGGTGACGGTGTGCTCGCCGATCGCGAGGTCGACGTGCGCGTCGAGCAGCCCGGCCGACGACCCTCCGGGAGCGCACGAGATCGGAACGATCTTGACGTCAGTGCCGACGAGCTTCTCCGCCCACGCGGTGTACGCAACCGACGTGGAGGTCGGGCCCGTGGCCTCGACGTCGAAACTCGCGGGGAGCTCCAGCGTGATCGCCCCCGCCTGGGCGGAGGGAGCAAAAACGGCGGCGAGTGTAAGGGCGAGCGCGAGGGCTTTCACGGGGACTCCTTATCCGGACGAAAGACCAAAGACGATGAAGATCCCCACCATCACCCCGAGCAACGTCGCAAGCCCGATCGTCGCGAGCTGCGAGCGGTTCTCGGTGAGGATCCGTCCGGCAGCCGACGCCCGATCGGCGAAGGGGAGCGGAAGAGACGCGAGCAGGAAGAGCGCGACGGTGACGGCGAGCGAGAGGGCGAAAGCCAGGCCGACGAAGAGTCGATGGTCGGACCCGGACGTCGAGGCGGCAGCTCGATCGACGGAGGCAATCGGAGCGCCCGCCGAGAGCGCATCCGCGCTGCGACCTTCGGGAGTGAAAGAGACGCGAGGGTCGGATGTCCTCGCCGGTTTCGGGTGGGACGTCCTCGCCGGTTGCTGCGACCGATGCCGC
>JALZFU010000046.1 GCA_030861385.1 Actinomycetota bacterium | reverse complement strand
ATCAGAGCTTCACGGTCGCCCACTCGTTCGGGGCGAACGGGACGCCGATGGGTGTTCTCGTCGACGAAGAGGGCAGGATCGCGTCCGAGGTCGCCGCCGGCGCCCCCGCCGTCATGGCGCTGGCGCGCGGCGAAGATGCAGTTCCAGAGGCCGCCGTCCCCGCGGCGGCGCAAGCCGCGAAGCGCGGCGAGCCGGCCCCGCCCGTTCGCCTTCCCGACCTCGACGGACGCACGGTCGAGCTCGCCGACTTCCGCGGCACAAAGACGCTCGTCCTCTTCTGGAACCCGGGCTGCGGCTTCTGCCAGCAGATGCTGGCCGACCTCAAGGCCTGGGAGGCAGCCCGGCCCGAGAACGCGCCCAACATCGTCGTCGTCTCGAGCGGTGGCACGGAGGAGATCCGCGCGATGGGTCTCCGCTCACCCGTGCTCGTCGACCAGACGTTCGCCGTCGGCCAGTCGTTCGGCGCGAACGGGACGCCGATGGCCGTGCTCGTGGACGAGCAAGGGAATGTCGCCTCGGACGTCGCGGTGGGGGCGGAGCAAGTCCTCGCGCTTGCCCGCGGTGTCGAGACGGGCGCCGGGACGGCGACGTCCTAACGCGCGTCGGCCGCGTGTGGGCGCGGAACGCCGACGCGGGCGCGACTTAGGCGCTACCTGGAGACGCGATCCGGGTCGGGGCGCACAACCTCGGAGCTCGTCGAGGCCGCTCTCGCACCGACATTCGCATCGATTCTCTCCGGCACGTCTTCGTCGTCGCTATCGGAGCTCGTAATCCCCTGCTTGAACTCGCGCATACCGAGCCCAAGCGACCGACCGAACTCCGGCAGCTTTTTCGCGCCGAAGAGAAAGATGATGATGATCGCGACGATGAAGATTTCGGCGCCACCGAGTGGCATGACCGGATCATAGCAACGCCCGCATCGAGCCAAAGGCCCTACGCCGAACTAGTGCCCGAAGGTTGGACGGCGTGGATTTCCTCCGGCCCTATCCCTCTTCACCCGTGACGCGACGATCGCTGCTCCACGACGGGTTCGTGCTCTGGGGACTCCACTGGCCGACGCCGACGACCTGCAGGTGGCCGACCGCATGCGCGGCGGACGATTGCGCCTGGCTCAGCCTCGCCGCCGAGCGGGCCGCGAGGACGAGGCCCTCGTCGGCCATTTCGAGAAGCTCCGGGCCGACGCGCGCGTAGCGGAAGAGGCGCTTCTCGAGCTCGAGCAGAACCGCGTCGAGGGCGCGCAAGAGCTCCGGGTTCGAGAGCCCCGAGAGCGTCTCCTCGGGCTCGATCCCGCGCCTCTCTCCGGCGGGCTCAGGCTCGTGTGGCTCGATTTCCTATCTCCTCTCGGTCACCAGGGGTTCAACGGAGCTTCGCGTTGGTGGCACCATTTCCGGCGGCAAGTGCAGATCGCTTGCTTGCCGAATTTAGCGCACGCTCTGCGGAGTGGGAGCGCGAGGTCAGGCGCGCGGGCGAGCGCGGCGAACGGAATCCAGGATCGATTCGCGTCGGAGAGGCTAGATCGCCGCCGTGAGTGATTCGCGCACTCGATCTTCGAGCGCGGCTCCGCGGCGACCCGCGAGCACGCTCCTGAACGTCGCGACGACGTCCGGGTCGAACTGCGTCCCGGCGCAGCGCTCGAGCTCGTGGAGCGCGGCCTCGTGCGAGAGCCGTCCCCGGTAGATTCGGTCCGTCGTCATCGCGTCGTACGCGTCCGCGACGAAGAGGATGCGCGCGCCGAGCGGGATCTCGTCGCGGGCGAGCCGGTCGGGATAGCCGCCGCCGTCCCAGCGTTCGTGGTGGTGGAGGACCCACGTCGCGACGGGCTCGATGCCGAGGGAATCGAGCATCCGAAAGCCGATGTGGGGGTGACGCTCGAGCACGACGCGCTCCGCCTCGTTCAGCGGCCCCGGCTTTCGGAGGATGTCCTCCGGGATCGCGAGCTTGCCGACGTCGTGCAGGCTGCCGGCCAGGCGCAGGAGCTCGACCTGCTCGGAGTCGAGGCCGAGGCGCGCCGCGATGCACGCGGCCAGCTCGCCGACCTCGGCCGAGTGCTCGCCGGTGTAGGCGTCCCGTGCGTCGATCGCCCGGGCGAGTCCGACGGCGGCGAGGAACCGTGCCCGGCGGTCGCGCTCCTCGGCCAGCCGGCGAAGCTCCCCGAACTCGATCACGTCCGGGCGGTACGCGCGCACGCACCCCTTCCCCTGCTCCTTCGACCAGTAGAGGGCGCCGTCGGCCAGTCGGACGAGCTCGTTGCGCTCGGCGGCGTGGTGGGGGTAAGCGGCGACCCCTGCGGAGGCGGTGACACGGCCACCGTGCTCCCATTCGAGCGACGCCACCCGCTCGAGCACGGACTCGGTGATCCGAAGGGCCTCGTCTGTGTCACGGCCGGCGAGAAGAAGGACGAACTCGTCGCCCCCGAGGCGGAACGCCTCGCCGTCCTGGCGAAGTCGGGACGCGACCTGCTCGAGGACGCGGTCGCCGACCGGGTGACCGTAGCGGTCGTTGATGAGCTTGAAGTTGTCGATGTCGATCAGGCAGACGCTGAGCGGCGTCCCGCGCATCTTCGCGAGCTCGAGGTCCTGCTCCAGCCGCTCGTGGAAGTGGCGGTGGTTTCCGAGCCCCGTTAGCGGGTCGGTCTGGGCGAGGCGCATCGCCCGTAGCGTGTCGTGGACGGAACGCTGGTAGAGCGCAACCGCGACAAGCGGCCCGACGAGCGCGGCCGAGAGGAGCGGCGACTGCTCCCAGAGCACGGTCAGGATGAGCGCCACCGACGCCATGATCGAAAACGGCACGATCGTCGAGGCGATCGAGCGGCGCGCGAGCGAGATGAATCGCTCGCCTGCGAGCCGGGCGACGACCGCGGCGATCAGGGCGACGTTCGTCGCATAGAACGCGATCGAGCCGAGGAGCACGGCGAAGAGCAGGCTCTGGATGGTGGTCTCGTCGTGGACGGCGCCGGCCGCCGCGCTCGCCGCGACCCCGCTCAGCGTGTAGACGGCCGCGTTGTAGAGGAGGCGGTCGAGCGGCCGCCGGTGGGCGACGTGGATCACGGCGAGGGCGACGAACGCGACGACGGCGGCCTCGGCCCATCCGTAGATGACCGCAGCGCCGACGATGAAAACCGCCGCCAGCGAAACCCCGCCGGCCGCGAGTCCCTCGAGGTGGATCGGGACGGGAAACGCCTCGGCGAGCGTCGCGCCGACGATCAGGATCGCGACTCCCGCGATGCCGGCGAGAGACGGCTCAGCGTGTGCCAGCACCGCCGCGGCCGCACCGAGGGCTGCGATGCCGGCGGCGGTGACCGGCGCGAGAACGGGAGCGACGCGAGCGGTCTCGGGCGTCACGGTCGCGCGGACGCGGCGTCGAGCATCGGGCGGACGGCCGGGGCGGGAACGAGTCCCATCGCGCTTCTCTCCGAGAGCTAGGTCCAGCTCCAGCCGAAGCCGCCGACACTCGCAATCGCAACGAGGACCGCCACGAGCGCGAGCGTGGTGCCGTTCTTCCAGTGCAGCATTGTCCTCCTTCTTGGAGTGAACGCCAGTCGCGTCGAGTATCTCGGACCCCCGCCGCCGCCTTCATCCCCCCTCCGGGGGATTCGGTGCGCGCGAGGTGAGCCGGAGCGGGCTACGAGAGGCCGGCCTCTGCGAGCGGCCGGCGTCCCCACGCGAAGGTGGTTGCGTACCAGCCTTCGAGCGGGGCGAGCGTCGTCCCCTGACTCGAGGAATGCATGAACCACCCCCCGCCCACCGAGATCCCCATGTGCGTCACCTCGGCTGGGGTCGACGCGACGCCACGCGATCCGAAGAAGACGACGTCCGCAGGCCGGAGCCGGCTTCGCGGAAGCCTCGCGGCGCGCGGCATCTCGCCCGCCATCTGAAACGTCGTCCGGCCGCGGAGCACCGAGTTCAGGCGTGGCGCCTCGCCCCACCGCTCGAGCTTGTAGACGCGCCAGACGAATCCCGAGCAGTCGAAGCCTCCCCGGGAGGTGACGCCGAAGAGCGTCTCGCGATACTCGGACGTCCCGCCCCAGATGTACGGAAAGCCGATGAAGCGGACGGAGCGCCGAAGGACGCGCGCCTGCCAGGCGCTGAGCGGCGGGAGGTCGAACGACCTCGCCGCGTCCTTTGCCCGCTCGAGCTCCCACGACGAGAGCTCGAGAATCCGGGCGACCGAGTAGGCGGCCTCGGCGCGGGTGGCGGGATCGGTGGGGAGGCGCTCGCGGCCGTCGTTCGGGGCCGGGTGGTTGAAGCGAAGCTGGAGGAGGCGCGCCACCGTCTCCCATCCGGCGCGAGCGGGCGGCGTCAAGTCCGCCTGCGCGAGCTCGCCCCGGATCGCTCTCGCCGCGGGCGCCAGACCGAGAGCTGCGACGAGCGCCCGGTTCAGGCCCGTCATCGTGACCGGGCGCTCGGGATACGCGACCATCCGCTCTCGGTGCGTTATGCCGGTCACGATCCGGGCCAGGTCGGCTCGGGTCAGCGTCGCGGACGGTCGAAACGCGACCACGCTTGGCCCCATGAGCCCGCTTGCGACCGCGGCGCGGATCTGCGCGTCTGCCCACGAGCGAGCGGAGGCCGCCGGAGCGGCGACGAGAAGCGAGAGCATGGCCACGAGAGCGGCGAAGCGGCGCATCTTCGTACTAGCGTCGTCGGCGGCTGCACGCTCCTTTACGCTCAAGCGAGTGAAGCTCGAAATCACGCCGGACGCTCCCCCGGACGAGCGGGAGGCGCTTGCCGCCGCGCTCAGTTCCCTCGCCTCGGACACTCCCGCCGCGAGGCGCAGCGCCTGGTGGCGTGCGGGCGTCGAGGAGAACGTCGGCGCCCGCGAGGGCGAGCTGACGCCGCGCGAGCGACCGTCCTAGAGCGCGAGCTCGAACGCCTGAAGGACGAGCCAGGGAGCGAACCCCTGGCGGCGGTAGAGCCGGATCGCTGCGATGTTGTCCGCCGCGACCTCGAGTCCGAGCGTGTCTCCCGGATGCCGTGCCCAGTAATCCTCGAGAGCACGGCTCAGAAGGTACGCGCCGACGCCGCGGTTTCGTTCGCTCGCGGTTACGCCGACGTGGTAGATCCAGCGATCGCGCGGATCGATGTTCAAAACCGCGACGAGGCGATGGTCGTGCTCTGCGGCGTAAACGGTTCCGTTGCCGACGTTCTCGCGCCAAGCAGAGTCGGGGAAGAGGCCGCCAGGGAAGCACTCGTGGTAGAGGGCAAGTGCCGGCGCGAGGTCGTCCTCGGTCGCCGGGCGCACGTCGACGCCGTCGGGAGGTTGCTGGATCGCGCGGTGTTCGACCGCGCGCAGCCGGAACGTCGCCTGCGGCCGTCCGCGTGGACGGAAGCCGCGTCGCAGCAGCAGGATCCGGCCGGCCGCGTTCCGCGTCCCGAGCGACGCGAGAACGAAGGCGACGTTCGCGTCGTGCGCGCGGGCGATCGAGGCGTCAAGAAGCCGCGCGCCGAACCTCTGGCCGCGCGCTTCGGTGGCCACGAGCGGCCCGAAGAGCTCGGCGTGCTCGAAGCCGCTCGGGAGCTCGACCCCGCCGAAGGCGACGACGGCGGCGTTCTGGTCGCCGACGAAGAGCGTCTCCTCCGGCGGCGGCTTCCAGTCGGCGACCTCGCTCTCGAGCTCGTCGCGAGTCGCCCAGGCCGGGTTCCCGACCTGGAGCTCGGGGC
>JALZFU010000043.1 GCA_030861385.1 Actinomycetota bacterium | reverse complement strand
GTCGGGGACGCTGCGCTCGTGCTGCGCTTCGAGCTCGACCCCCACGAGGTCGTGCTTGCGCTCCAGCATCCGGTCACGCCGCAGGCGGTCGATGGCGCGGTGCTTGGCGGTGGCCATGAGCCACGCGCCGGGATTGTCGGGCACGCCGCCGGCGGGCCAGCGCTCGAGCGCGGCCACGAGCGCGTCCTGCGCGAGGTCCTCGGCCAGCCCGACGTCGCGCACGATGCGTGCCAGTGCGGCGATGAGCCGCGCGGACTCGATCCGCCAGACCGCGTCGATCGTGCGCTTGACGTCGGGCTCGCCCACGTCCTACTGGTTCTGCTCGGCCTGCTCGCGGAGGCGACGCTCCCGCTCGCGCAGCTCCGGCGTGAACTCGTCGCCGAAGTCCTCCTCCTCGAAGACCGGCCGGAGCTCGACCGCGCCCTCTCGGAACGGCGCGCGCTTGAGCCACTCGACGGCCTCGTCCATGTCCTTGACCTGCCACAGCCAGAAGCCGGCGACGAGCTCCTTGGTCTCGGTGAACGGGCCGTCGACCACCCGCCGGTCGCTCGGGCCGCTGAACTCGACGCGCTTGCCGCGCGACGTGGGCGTCAGGCCCTCGCCCGCCAGCATCACGCCGGCCTTCACGAGCTCCTCGTTGTAGCTGCCCATCTCGGCCAGCTCCTCCGTCGAGGGCATCTGCCCCGCCTCGGACTCCGGGCTCGCCTTGACCAGCACCATCACTCGCATTGCCTTGCTCCTTCGGTAGCCGGGTCGCCTAACTACCTACACGTCGAATGAGCGACCGCGAAATCGACACGCTTGCGGGCTCGACGTGAAGTCGCGTGCGTCCCCTTCCCCGACGGCGCCCACGAAGGACCTGCCGGTGTGGACTCCGGCGCCGATCGGAATCCACGCCCGCGCCCCGTCGTTCCCGGTCCGCTTCGCCCCATCCGGTGGAGACGCGGGTAGTTGCCCGTCAGCATCTGCTCCCACATCTCCTCGCGCGTCAGCTTCGGCAAACCTGGACGCTACAGCCTCCCGAGGATTCGATCCCTCCCGTCCGCTCGCGTGAGCAACGCTGCCGGTTCGGCGACGTTTCGCTACTCGCCCGTATCCGGTGCGGCCGGCCCCCCGCTCGGCAGGTTCGAGCCCGGCGCCGCTCCGCTCCGCCGGCCACCGTTCCTTCGCTCGGGCGAACGCCACGCCTGCGTCGTCTGCCACTGGGAGCCGAGGCTCGCCCTGAGGGTGAAGGGGAACGCGCCGCCGGTCGCGTGACCGCTCAGCCGTCGAGCACGAAGGCCAGTTCGTCGACGTAGCACCACGACCACTCCTCGCCCGATTCCGCCGAGCGGATCACCGGATGACCGGTCTCGTGGAAGTGCGCGGTCGCGTGGCGGTTGGGCGAGCTGTCGCGGCAGCCGATCTTCCCGCACACCTCGCACATGCGCAGGTGCACCCATCCCGACCCGATCTTCAGACACTCCTCGCAGGCGAGCAGCCGGTCGGGGAGCGACGTCACCCGAACCTGGTCGAGATGCGAACACGTCTGGGCCGCCAAGTCGACCGGAGGGTAGCGCGGTCGCGGCGCCAGCGACGGGCTCGAATAGCGCCGCAGGGGAACAGCGTTCCGCCCACGGCGCGCGAGTGGCCGCATGGTGAAAAGCCCTCTGGCGGACTCCAACCGCCGACCCCGTCCCTACGATGCGCTCCGAACGGCAGCCCGAGGGCGAGAGCGAGGACGCTGACCTCCTGATCGCCGGGGTCAAGCCGTTTCGGTGCTTGAAGCTCGGCCCCGCCGTTTGAATTCGCGGTGTTCGTCGTTTCTCGAGACACCAACGAGAGTAATGAGACCTCGCGCGTGCGGCGGCGGGGACACCGGTGTCGGTAGGTGGCGTTCAGCTAATCACGCTGCGACGTGCTCCGTCTGCGTGCCAGTCGGACGCCGCCAGCCATCAGGCCGACGAACGCGGGAACGCCGAGCGCGAGCGGGAGGATCCCCCCTGAGTTGAGCGTCCTTCGCTCCTCGACCGCGATTCGCACCGCGTCGCTCGTCTTCGGCGGTCGGGACGAGTTCTGTGCCAGGACTGTGACGTAGGCCGCGAAGCTACCGGAGCCCACGGCTTTGAGCTCCCACTTGATCGTTCGAGATTCGTTGGCCGCAATCGTCCCGAGGTACCGGGTCCGCGCGGAGGACCAGTCTTCAGGATCGACGTAGACGCCAGCGCGGAGGCTCAGGATGTTGAGGTGGGCGATGAGCGGACGCGTCGCGGTTGCAGCGACGTTCGCGATCGTCGTCCGGAAGACGAAATTACCGCCGAGCGGGGCCGAGATGCGAGTGCGGTCGACGGCCACGGACGTTCGGTCCGGCTGAGCGACGACACCGGTCGGGAGTGCGAGTACAGCGACGAGCGCTGCTAGGACGGCGCGGAAGGCCCGACGGACCGCCATCAAGCACCTCCGCGGAGTCGGACGAAGCGCGCGCCGACAAGCACCGCCACCGCGGCGGACGCTACTGCCGCTATGAGCGGGGAGAGGAGCCAAGAAGCGTCCTCGCTCCAGGCACGGCCGTCTATGACGACCTTGCCGACGTAGCGCTCTCCCGCCGTCACGGGGTTAACACGTAGAAGGAGTTCTCCCGCCCAGCCCTTCTCTGCGGCCGAAGGTAGTTGCGTCGGCGCGAAGAGAGCGAGGAGCACGAAGAGACTGACAGAGAGGCTTATGCGGTTCGAGCGAGCGAACACGCTGACGATGAGACCGAGTGAGGTCAGAAAGGTCGCCAGCAGGAGGCCGACAACGAGACCAGTGGCGAGCGCGACCCAGGTGACATCGACCCCGCGCCCGAGAAACCAGACGTATGGAATTGTGAGCGCGAACGCCGCAACCCAGAGCGAGAGGGCTGCGAGCAGCTTGCCACCGGTCAGCTGGAGGCGGGAGGCTGGAGTCACGAGCAGGGTCTCAAGCGTGCCGCGCTCGCGCTCCCCGCTGAAGGCGTCCGCCCCGGCGAGCAGCGCGAGCAGCGACCCGACGCCGATCGCGACCTGGACTACGAGGCTCACCGACTCGCGCTGCTCGAGGAAGTTGAGCTCGGTGTTCGTTGCAGCCAGATAGGAGATGACGCTCAGGAGGAGGCTGAACCCGAGGCACAGCAGCAACCCCCTGCCTCCAAGCCAAAGATCGCGCGCTTCCTGTGCGCCGACAACCGCCCACGAAGGGGGGCCGTCCCGCTCTTTGCGATTGCGATCCCTCACCTCGTGGTCTCCGTCATCGCGAGGAAAGCGTCGCTCAGGCGCGCACGCTCGAGTTCGAATGCGAGGATCGGCACCCCGGCATCCGCGAGTGCCCGTATGCCTCGGTTCATCGTGTCGGCGCCTCCGTCGCGGCTCAGGGTGACGATGACCGAGCCCAGGTGTTCGTCGACGGCCTCGACGCTGTCGATGCTCTTCATGTCCGCCAGCGTCTCGAGCACGCGGGCTACGTAGTCGGCGGGGACGCGGAGCGTGGCCGTCCGCGGCGCCGCCGCCCGGCGGGCTACCTCGGAGACCGTCCCAGAGGCGACGACGCGGCCGCGGTTGAGGATGAGCACGCGCGAGCAAATCTCCTCGACCTCGGCCAGGAGGTGCGAGCTGAGCAGAACGGTGGCCCCGCGCTCGCGTGCGATGCGGCGGACGAGGGCCAAAACGTGCCGCTGTCCAGCCGGGTCAAGCCCGAGGGTCGGCTCGTCGAGGAAGACAACCTGGGGCTCGTTGACAAGCGCGCGAGCGAGCCCGAGCCGCTGGCGCATTCCTCGACTGTACGAAGCGATCAGCGAACGGCGGCGGTCGGCAAGGCCCACGTCGGCGAGCAATGTCTCCGCCACGCGGCGCGCGCTCGCTCGGCCGTGTCCATAGAGCCGCGCGTGGTAGCGCACGTACTCCTCGCCCGTCTGCTGCTCCGGGTAGCCGGCGCTTTCGGGGAGGACGCCGATCCGTCTTCGAATCTCGTCGGGGCGGGTGTGTGGGAGACCCGCCACTTCGAACGCGCCGCGCGTAGGGGCGAGAATCGTGGTCAGCACGCGGATCGCGGTCGTCTTTCCAGCGCCGTTCGGTCCGAGTACGCCGAGAATCTCTCCAGGCTCGGCCGCTAGGGAGAGGTCGGCGACGGCGACGATTCTGCCGTAGTGCTTCGCGAGCCCATCCGCCTCGATCGCGGCGCTCCTCGCAGCGACCGACGGTCTACGCAGCGTCGGCTGATCGAACCGGTGGTCCACCCGTGCCGTCATCGTGTCGACCTTGCTCCTTCGATCGCTGTGGGACGACGGGATGAGGAGGTCTCGAGCTCGAGTGAACCTCGCGTTACTCGGCAGGCCGTTGCTCTGCCGGAGGCGTTCGACCGTACAACGATGCGCGCGTCTCCAGCTTCAACGCCTCGGCACGCGCCTTCGCCATCGCACTTGGAGCCAGCTGCTCCGTCTTCGTCAGGACCAGGACTTCTTTGTCCGCGTCGTTTCCACTCCAGCCCACGCGAACATTTCCGACGCCGGGCGCGTAGTACTTGAGCTGGTGGGCGCCCGGTTTTCTCGGCTCGAACTCGTCGATGACGAGGACATCGTCGAAGCAGTCGAGGGGGACACACGTCTTCTGGCCGACCTTCAAGACCTTTCCATGGTCATCCCAGAAGAACGGGGGAGGAGCGAACCCCTGCGAGTACTCGGGTGTTCCCAGCCGTGGTTCTCCCTTGATGTAGATGCCTGCTTTCGCTCCCTTCAGGTAGCCGGCCAGCCAGGCTTGTCCGCCGACGAACTCGCCCTCCTCCCAGGTTTCGCTGTACTGACCCAGGTGCCACACGTTGCCGTCCTTGTCCTCGGCAAGGAAGATGAGCTCCGTCTCGACGAGCCGACCCTCGCTGAAGTCCCTGTCCCAGCCGATGCGCGCACGCACGCCGCGGATCACCTTGGTGAGATCGGTGACGGTGAATACGTCACGATGGGAAACGCGCTCCCCGTCCTCCTCGGTCCACCCTCGCCAGGTGAACCTCTTCCCCGTCTTGAAGGCGACCCATTTGTTGTCGAGCGTGGCCGAGCCGTCGTCGAAGAGGCTGCGGTCGAAGTCCGCCGCGCTGACTTCCTCTGGTCCAGTTTCATTTCCGTTGGTCGTCGCCCCGGAGTGCTCACCAGTGGTCGTTTGGGAACCTGTCCCACTGCCGTGAGCGGCTTCGTCGGTGGAGTCGCTACCGCTGCACGCGGCCGCTGAAAGCACGAGAAGGGCGGCGGCTGTCACTGACAGTGCCCGAAGACGTGTCTTCTCAATGAGCGAGTGCTGCCGCATAGCCCGCCCTCCTTCGGCGGGATACAACACCAGGCCCAGCTAGAAGTCAACAGCCAGCAAGGATTCGCGGCACGGTCGAGGGCTCGCGCCGATGTTCAGCACGGTCGGCGAGCCAGAGGCCGAAGCCGAGAACGAGCAGCGCTCCGAGCCGAGTCGGATCGCGGCCGCGTACGCGTTCACGAGGCGCGCGGCGATGCGCGACTGCGATAACTCACGACGATGGCCAGCGCGGCGATTCGCCAGCACCACAACGTCACGCTCGCCGCGCTGACGTTCGCCGGCATCGCCTTCGCGCTCCAGCAGACGCTCGTCATCCCGGCGCTCCCCGCCCTCCAGCGGGATCTTCATACGACGACAACCTGGGTCACGTGGCTGCTCACCGGATTCCTGCTCGTCGCCTCGGTCGCAACCCCGCTGCTCGGGAAGCTCGGCGACCAGTACGGGAAGGAGCGCCTGCTCCTCATCAGCATGGGAATCTTCTTCCTCGGGAGCGTCGGCTGCCTGCTCGCGCCGAACATCTGGGTACTGATCGCGTGTCGCGCCGTCCAGGGCGCCGGCGGGGCCGTCTTCCCGCTCAGCTTCTCGATCATCAAGGACGAGTTCCCGCCCGAGAAGATGGGCTTCGGGATCGGCGTCGTCTCGTCGGTCTTCGCCATCGGTGGCTCGGCAGGGATCGTCCTCTCGGGCGTCATCGTCGACCACGCCTCCTGGCGCTGGCTGTTCGGAATCGGCGCGATCGGCATCGGCGTCGCCCTCCTGCTCATCCACTTCTTCGTCCCCGAGTCACCCGTGAAGACGCCCTCGCGACTCGACATCCCAGGCGCGTTCCTCCTCTCGGGAGGGCTCGTCGCCTTCCTGATCGCCCTCTCGGAGGGTGAGAACTGGGGCTGGGGGTCGACGCCGACGCTGGCCCTCCTGGCCGCCGCCCTCGTGCTGCTGGTGGCGTGGGGCGCGGTCGAGACGCGCGTCCCCGAGCCGATGGTCGACATGCGCATGCTCGCCCGGCGACCGGTCCTGCTCACGAACGCGACGGCGCTGATCGCGGGGTTCGCCATGCTCGGCTCCTTCGTCCTCATCCCGAACTTCGTGCAAATGCCGAACGGCCTTCCCGACCGGCTCGCCGACGCCGTCGACTACGGGTTCGGCGCGAGCGCGACCGAGACGGGGCTATACCTGCTTCCCGGCGCTCTCGTCGGGCTGGTCTTCGGCCCGCTCGCGGCGCGCCTCGGCCGGCGCTGGGGCTGGAAGGCGCCGCTCGTCGCGGGGATGGGCCTGGTGGCGGTCGGGATCCTCGGCCTCGCTCTCTTCCACGAGGAGCCCTGGCAGATCGTCGTGGCCAACGTCGTGCTCGGCGCCGGGCTCCCGATGACCTTCGCTGCCATGGCGACGCTGATCGTGACGAACGTTCGGCCGACCGAAACCGGCGTCGCGACCGGGATGAACACCGTCATGCGGACGATCGGCGGCGTCGTCGGCGGTCAGGCTGGCGCCGCCGTCCTGAGCGCCGTGACGATCGACGGCACGGCGATCCCCGCCGAATCCGCTTTCGCGATCGCATTCGGCGTCAGCGCCGCCGCGGCGCTCGTCGCCGTCGTAATCAGCGCGCTCGTGACCCCGCTACGCCCGCCACCCGCGGCCGCTTGACG
>JALZFU010000431.1 GCA_030861385.1 Actinomycetota bacterium | reverse complement strand
CCTCACGAGTCGGCGGGTCCCCAGGACGCGCCTCCCGCGACGCCGTCGACGGGGACGCGTGCGAGCCCGCTCCCGTCGGCGTTCATGACGAGGACCTCGCCCGGGTCGCGGGTGAAGAGAATCCGCTCGCCGTTAGGCGACCACTGCGGATGCGAGTCCTTGAGCTCGCCGCTCGTGAGCACGCCCACGTCTCGGCCGTCCGCGTCCATGACCGCGACGTGGCCGTCGCGAACGAAGGCGATTCGCGCGCCGTCTGGCGACCAGGCCGGCGAGCCGTCCTCGTGCTCGCCGCCGAGGAGCTCGCGCCGCCCCGAGCCGTCCGCTTCCATGAGCCAGAGATCCTCGTTCTCGGGCGCGGCGCGCGTGTAGGCGATCCGCTCGCCGTCCGGGGAGAACGCGGCCATGTCCTCGTGAACGAGGGGCTCGTTCGTGAGCCTCCGGAGGCCGGTTCCGTCGGGGCGGATCCCGAAGAGGTCGGTCGCCTCGCCGACCACGCGGGCGAAGGCGAGGTGCGAGCTCTGCGGCGACCACGAGGGCAGGAGGTCGGGGGTGGATCCGCGCGTCAGCTGCCGAACCCGGGATCCATCCGGCGCCATCGCAAAGAGGTGGGGGAGCCCCGGCTTCCCGGCCGCGTCGACAAGCGAGCGGACGAAGACGATCGTGTTTCCGTCCGGAGACCAGGCCGTGAACGAGTCGTTCACCGTCTTTCCTCCCACCGGCGACCGGGTGAGCTGCACCGGGTGGGAGCCGTCGAGCGAGACGACCCAGACCGAGCTCTCGCGCTCGTTCGCGGCGAGCAGGGCGATCGCGATCCGCTCGTCGCCCATCGCCGCGGGGAGCTCGTCCGGATTCGCGGATAGGCGGTCCGCCGCGGCCGACCGGTGGGTGGGGGAGCGTTCCTCGTCGTCGCCGAGCGAGAGCCAGACGAGCGTCCCGCCGAAGACGAGCGCGAAGACGACGAGCGGAACCCCCGCGACCCAGCGGAGGGGCAACCAGGCGGCCATGCAGCTGTACGTCCGCCGCCGGATCCGGGTTCCGGCCGTGGGTCGACGACTGGCGGCCGGGAAGCGGCCCTACACGAGCCCGCCGCGGGAGGTCTTCAGGGCGTACGTGCGAGCTTGCGAGGAGGCTCGCCGTCAAAGGGGCTCGAGGAGGGTCCCTTCCCGCACGAGCTCGACGGCGAGCGTCTTGTACCCGGCGTCGTCGAAGAGAACGACGAGCTTGTCGCCCTCGTAGCGCTGCACGGTGCCCTCGCCCCACTTCCCGTGCGCGACGCGCGTGCCGAGCGGGAACGGCGCGTCGGTCTCGGGCTGCACCACGCCCGCCTCACAGTTGTCGCAGTTGCCGCACGGAGCCTCGAACTCCTCGCCGAAGTAGTTGAGAACGTACTCGCGACGGCAGTCCTTGAGCTCGGCGTAGCCGCGCATCATCTCGACGCGGGAGCGCGCCCACTCCGCCCGGCGCTCTTGCGAGCGGACGGCCTCGCGTGCCGCCGCCTCCGGGTCGGCGAGCGCCTCCCGCGGTTCGACCTCACCCGAGGGGAGGACGCGAACCGCCCCAACCTCCTCGAGCTGCCGCATGCCCCCCGCGACGGCGTCGCCGCCCATGTCCTCCTCGGCCTCGAGCACCTCGGGGTCGACGGGGCCGCCCCGCTCGGCGATCGCCTCAGCAACCTCCTGGATGTTCTCCGCACCTTCGGTCGACGTGCCGGCGAAGAAGCGCCGGAGGCCGACGTCCTCGGGGCGGTAGAAGAGGAGCGCGCTCGCCGCCTTCCCGTCTCGGCCGGCCCGTCCCAGCTCCTGGTAGTAGGAGTCGATCGAGTCGGAGACGTCGCGGTGGAAGACGAACCTGACGTTCGGCTTGTCGATACCGAGCCCGAAGGCGACCGTCGAGACGATCACCTCGACCTCGTCGGCCATGAACGCCTCCTGGGCCTTGTCCCGCTCGCGCTTGCGGAGCCCTGCGTGGTACGCGCGAGCGCGGACGCCGCGCTCGCGAAGCGCCGCCGCCGTCTGCTCGGCCGCCTTCCGGGTCGCGACGTAGACGATCCCCGGCTTGGAGGCGTCCGCGACGCGATCGACGAGCGCGTCCTCCTTTTGCCTCTCGTCGTGGAAGCGCTCGACGCCGAGCCAGATGTTCGGACGGTCGAAACCGCGAACGACGACGACGGGATCGTGAAGCGCGAGGCGCTCGACGATCTCCTGCCGGACGGGGGGCGCCGCCGTCGCCGTGAGCGCGAGCACGCGCGGGTGGGCGAGCTCCTCGACCGCGGCGCCGAGGCGCAGGTAGTCGGGGCGGAAATCGTGTCCCCACTCGCTCACGCAGTGCGCCTCGTCGACGACGAAGAGCGTCGGCCTCGTCCGCCGAAGGGCGGCGAAGGTCTCGTCGTTTCCGAGCTGCTCGGGAGCGAGGAAGAGAAATTCGAGCGAGCCGTCGGCGAGTGCGGCGAGCACCTCGTCGCGCCGACCCTCCGAGAGAGCGGAGTTGAGCTCGGCGGCCGGTATGCGGTCACGAGCGAGCGATTCCGTCTGATCTCGCTGGAGCGCGATCAGCGGCGAGACGACGACCGTCGGCCCTTCGACGAGGAGCCCCGCGAGCTGGTAGACGAGGGACTTCCCGTACCCGGTCGGCATGACCGCGAGCGCGTCTCGGCCGGCGAGGACGGCCTGAAGCGCCTCCTCCTGCCCGGGCCGAAGCCGCGGGTGCCCGAATCGCTCGCGCGCGAGGCGGCGAGCGCGAGCCAGTGTCGGGCTTCCGCTAGCCGATCGGGGAGCCGTCTTCCACCTCGCGGTCCGGGGTGACGAGGACGACGCCGTGACGCTCCGAGAGGGCGGCGAGGACGAGGACCTCGCTCTTGAAGCCCGCCACCCGCTTCGGCTCGAATCCGAGAACGCACACCACCTGGCGTCCGAGGAGCTCGTCCGGGCGGTAGTGCGTCAGCTGGGCGCTCGAGCGGCGCCTCCCGCGCCGGCCGAAATCGAGGGTCAGCTTGTAGGCGGGCGTCCGCGCCTCCGGGAACGCCGCGATATCGGTCACACGGCCGACGGCGAGGTCGAGCCGCGCGAACTCGTCCCAGGTCGCGCGCATGTCCGGGGATTTCCGAATCCCGCAGCCGGTAATCTCCGGGCGCGTGGGCGACCGGATCGCGGAGCCGTGGGGCGCGCGGACACCGTATCCGTCCGCCGGCGAGTGGCCGGAGCGGGTCGACGAGTACGTCGAGGGAGAGGCCGAACGGTGGGTCCAGTCGGCGTGCGTCCTCTGCTCGAACGGCTGCGCCCTCGACATCGGCGTCGGGGGCGGCCGGATCGTCGGCGTGCGCGGGCGGCCTCGCGACCGCGTGAATCACGGCCGTCTCGGGCCCAAGGGGCTGTACGGGTGGCAAGCGAACAACGCAGCCGACCGCCTGACTCGCCCGCTCGTTCGCCGAGCCGGCGAGCTCGTCGAGACGGACTGGGACACGGCAATGGACGCCGTCGTCGCGCGCTCGCGCGAGCTCATGTCGGAGTCGGGACCAGGCTCGATCGGCTTCTACACGACGGGCCAGCTCTTCCTCGAGGAGTACTACACGCTCGCCGTCGTCGCGAAGGCCGGAATCGGCACGAACCACACGGACGGGAACACGCGGCTCTGCACCGCGACCGCGGCGCAGGCGCTCAAGGAGTCGTTCGCCTGCGACGGCCAGCCTGCGTCGTACGCGGACGTCGACCACTGCGACACCCTCTTCCTCGTCGGCCACAACGTCGCCGAGACCCAGACCGTCCTCTGGGCGAGGATGCTCGATCGGCTCCGCGGGCGCGACCGCCCCAACCTCGTCGTCGTCGATCCACGACCGACGCCGGCGGCGCGCGAGGCGGACGTCCACGTCGCCCTGCGAAACGGGACCAACCTCGCGTTCCTGAACGCGCTCCTCCGCGAGCTGATCACGAACGGCTGGATCGACCGGCCGTGGATCGAGGATCACACCGTCGGCTTCGACGAGCTCGAGCAGACGGTCGCGGAATGCACCCCGGAGTGGGCCGGGGAGATCTGCGGCATCCCGGCCGAGAGGATCCGCGAGGCGGCGCGCGTGGTCGGGACGGGGGAGCGGCTCCTCTCGACCGTCCTCCAGGGCGTCTACCAATCGCACCAGGCGACCGCGGCGGCCGTGCAGGTGAACAACGTGAACCTCGTTCGCGGAATGATCGGGAAGCCCGGCTGCGGGATCCTCCAGATGAACGGGCAGCCGACCGCGGAGAACACGCGCGAGACGGGCGCGAACGGAGACCTACCCGGCTTTCGCAACTGGCAGAACGACGCGCACGTGAAGGAGCTCGCCCGGATCTGGAACGTCGAGCCGCTCCAGATCCCGCACTGGGGCCCCCCGACCCACGCGATGCAGATCTTCCGCTACGCCGAGGAGGGATCGATCCGCCTCCTCTGGATCAGCGGCACGAACCCGGCCGTCTCGCTCCCCGAGCTGCACCGGATCCGGTCGATTCTCCGTCAGGAGCGGCTCTTCGTCGTCGTCCAGGACGCGTTCCTGACGGAGACGGCGAGGCTCGCCGACGTCGTCTTCCCGGCGGCGCTCTGGGGCGAGAAGACCGGGACCTTCACCAACACCGACCGCACGGTGCATCTCTCGGAGCAGGCGATTGAGCCGCCGGGCGACGCTCGCTCCGACCTCGCGATCTGGGTCGAGTACGCACGGCGGATGGAGTTCCGCGACAAGGACGGTGCCCGACTCGTGAAGTGGTCAACGCCCGAGGAGACGTTCGAGGCGTGGAAGGAGTGCTCGCGCGGGCGGCCGTGCGACTACTCGGCGATCACGTACGAGGCGCTGAGCGGCGAGAGCGGCATCCAGTGGGGCGGTGAGCGCCTCTACGAGGATGGAGTCTTCTGGACCGACCCCGATGCGTGCGAGGAGTACGGCCACGACCTCGCCACCGGCGCGAGCTTCGAGGAGAAGGACTACAAGCTGAAGAGCCCGAACGGGCGCGCGATCGTCAAGGCCGCGAGGTACAGGCCGCCGCACGAGGAGCCGTCGGCCGAGTTCCCGCTCGTCCTCACGACCGGGCGGACCGTCTACCACTTCCACACCCGTACGAAGACGCGGCGCGCGAGGCAGCTCGACGCCGCCGCGCCCGACGTCTGGAT
>JALZFU010000407.1 GCA_030861385.1 Actinomycetota bacterium | reverse complement strand
CGTCTTCCTCGAGCGACCTGAGGAACCCGTGACGGCCGTTTTCACGCGCGCGGAGATCCCAGCGCTCGAGCGAGAGCTCTCCGCGGCCGTCGCGGCGATTCGCGCGGGGGAATTCCCGCCGACTCCGAGCGAGTTCGCGTGCTCGGGCTGCCCGGCGCTCGACGTCGTTTGTGCCGGGCCGCGGCTCCTGGTGCCCGCGTAGGCGTGTTCTCCCGCTCCGCGCGCATCTACGACGCGATCTACGCGACCTTCAAGGACTTCGCGGCCGAGGCGGAGCGGGTGCACGAGCTCGTGCAGGCGCGACGGCGCGGCGCGCGGACGCTGCTGGACGTCGCGTGCGGGACGGGTGCCCACCTCGAGCGCCTGGCGCCGCGCTACGACGTCGCGGGAGTCGACCTCGATCCGGAGATGCTCGCGGTCGCGCGGGCACGCCTGCCGGGCGTTGAGCTCCGCGAGGCCGACATGGCCGACTTCGACTTCGGCCGCCGCTTCGACGCTGTCGTCTGCCTCTTCTCGAGCATCGCCTACGTGCGGACGGTCGAGCGACTCGAGCGCGCGGTCGCGGCGATGGCGCGGCACCTCGAGCCCGGGGGCGTCCTCCTGGTGGAGCCGTGGGTGCTTCCCGAGCAGTGGGATCCGAGCCGGCTGCACGCCGTCTTCGTCGACCAGCCGAAGCTCAAGATCGCGCGCATGAGCGTGCCGCCGCCGCCTGCCCGCGAGCAAGCGCTCGAGTTCCACTACCTCGTCGCTCGGCCGGGGGAGGTCGAGCACTTCAGCGAGCGGCACGTGGTCGGCATGTTCACGCACGATGAGTACGTGCGCGCGCTCGCCGCCGCTGACTTGCGCGTCGAGCACGACCCCGACGGGCTGATGGGTCGCGGGCTCTACATCGGTGCCCGGGACCCGTAGCTACGTCCGCGAGGCGCGCCGAAGGGTCGGTCGGAAACCGGCACGCGTCGCCCCCGTCATCGAGCGGCTTGCCGCGGAGCACCCGGACGCGGTGATCGCGCTTCGCTTCGGAAGCGATCTCGAGCTCCTCGTCTCGGTGATGCTTTCCGCGCAGACGACCGACGTGACCGTGAACCGAGTCACCGAGCGCCTCTTCCGGAAGTACCGCCGCCCCGAGGACTACCTGGCCGTACCGCTCGCGGAGCTCGAACAGGACATCCGTCCGACCGGGACCTTCCGGACGAAGGCGCGAAACCTTCGCGGGGCGATGCGGATGCTTGTCGAGGAATATGGGGGCGCCGTTCCGACTCGCCTCGACGAGCTCGTCCGGCTGCCGGGCGTCGGCCGCAAGACCGCGAACGTCGTCGCAGCCGAGCGGGGCGCAACGCAGGGGATCGTCGTCGACACGCACGTTCGCCGGCTCTCGCAGCGGCTCGGCTTCACACGCCAGGAAGATCCGGCGAAGATCGAGCTCGACCTTGAGCGCCTCGTCCCGCGCGAGGACTGGGCGCGCTTCCCTCATCTCCTCATCTGGCACGGACGGCGCGTCTGCCTCGCGCGCCGGCCGCGCTGCCACGACTGCGTCGTGAACGACCTCTGCCCGTCGAGCCGGGTCCCCCCGAGCGCGCCGAAGAGCCACGTCGAAGTCCCGGCCTCCGGCAAGTAAAAGCTTGTTACTCCACCGAGGAACGAGCGCGACGCCTCCACGGCGACGGTTTCGGCGGTCGCCGCGGCGCCGCGCAACCGGCGACGCCTCCGCCGATTCCCTAGCGCGGTGAGATGGCGACGAGGAGCCCGCCGTCCTCGTCGTACGCCGGAAAGAAGTCCGCCCGAACGTCCTTCTGCACGCCGGCCCGGGTCGCGAGCGCGAGCTGCTGATCGAGTCGGCGGACGCCCCACTCCAGCGCCACCTCGGCGGGACTCGGTCCGGTGGTGCCGTCGAGGCCGAGCACCTCGGTAACGTGGCGTCCGATCAGCTCGCGTTCCGGCCAGCCGGTGAGCTCGAAGACGCCGCGTCCGGCGGCGAGGACGCGACCGTTGCGATCGCAGACGACGAACGCCGTCGTGGGGCCCGGGTAGTAGTCGTCCATCAGCTCGAAGAGGAACCCGAAGCCGCAGCTCGAGCACCCGACCGCCTGGTGGCTCAGCCCTTCGCGACCGTCCTCGTCGATCGAGCGCCGCTTGCAGTTCGGACAGATGAAATACGGCACTGCGGCGATGCTAGCCGCGCTCGCCTGCGACGCGGCCGGTTTTACCAGTTCTGAGGCGTCGCGAGCGCTTCGTCTGCGACGAGCGGGTCGCGCCGACCGCCCTCCTCGTCGGCCAGGAACCGCTCCGCATCGAGCGCTGCCTGGCAGCCCATTCCGGCTGCCGTGACCGCCTGCCGGTAGACGTGGTCGACCACGTCGCCCGCCGCGAAGACGCCGGGCACGTTCGTGATCGTCGTCTTGCCTTCGGTCAGGAGGTAGCCGGCCTCGTCCATCTCGAGCTGGCCGCGGAAGAGCTCGGTCGCCGGGTCGTGACCGATCGCGACGAAGAGCCCGTCGATCGGAATCTCCATGATCTCGTCCGTCTTCACGTTTCGCACGCGGGCCGCCTGCACGCTCTCCTCGCCGACTACCTCGTCGACCACCGAATCGAGCAGGAACGCGATCTTCTCGTTCGCGCGGGCGCGGTCGACCATTATCGGCGAAGCCCGAAACGCGCCGCGGCGATGCACGACCGTCACCTTCGAGGCGAACTTCGTGAGGAAGACCGCTTCCTCCATCGCCGAGTCCCCGCCGCCGACGACGATCACCTCCTTCTCGCGGTAGAAGGCGGCGTCGCAGACGGCGCAGTACGTGACCCCGCGCCCCTGGAGCCGCTGCTCGGACGGGAGACCGAGCTTTCGGGCGACCGCACCCGTCGCAACGATGACCGCTTCCGCAAGATGCTCGTCGTCGCCCACCCAGACGCGGAACGGCCGCTCGGAGAAGTCGACGCGGGTGACGTCGTCCGTGACGAACTCGGCGCCGAAGCGGCCGGCCTGGGCGCGGAAGTCCTGCATCATCTGCGGTCCGAGGACGCCCTCCGGATAGCCCGGGTAGTTCTCGACGTCACTCGTGATCATGAGCTGCCCGCCCCACGCGAAGCCCTCGAACACGAGCGGCTCCAGGTTCGCGCGCGCCGCGTAGAGCGCGGCCGTGTAGCCGGCCGGCCCTCCACCGATGATGATGAGCTTCCTGACGGCGTTTTCCACGTTTTTCCCTCTCTCTGCACGACGAGGCCGCGCGGGCCCTCATCTTTTGGAAACGATGCCGATGGCTCCGCTGTTCCGTCGTGTAGCTTCTCGCCCGGCGGCAAGGATAGCGAGGGGTATGGCGAGAACCGTCACCTGGGAGGAGCTCCGAAACCTGGCGGCGTACACCGCGAGCTCGGGGTGCGCGGTCAGCTTGTACCTCAACCTCGACCCGAGCGTCGCCCCGACTTCTGGCGACGCCGCCACGCGGCTGAACTCCCTTCTCGATGGCGCCTCGAGGTCGGACGGGGCGAGCCGTGCCGAGCTGACGCACGAGCAGCGAGCGGGGCTCAAGACCGACTTCGACCGGATCCGCCGCTACTTCGAGCGGGAGTTCGTGCGAAACGGCGCGCGAGGCGTCGTCGTGTTCTCGGCGAGCCTCGACGACGTCTGGACTCCGATTGCCTTGACCGAGACCGTCGACGACGAGGTGCGCGTCGACCAACGGCTGTACCTTGCACCGCTCGTGCGACTGGTCGGTCGCGGTGACGGCGCGCTCATCGTCGTCGTGAGCCGCGAGCAGGGCCGTTTTTACCGGCTTCGGGGCGGACGGCTCGAGGAGGTGGCGAATCTCTCCGACGATCAGCCGCGCCGCCACGACCAAGGCGGGTGGTCCCAGGCGCGCTACCAGCGCCACGTCGACGAGCTTGCCGCCGACCACCTGCGCGAGGTCGCCGACGAGCTCGACCGGCTCGTGCGTCGGTCGCGCGGCAACGTCGACATCGTCGTCTTCTCGCCGGAGGAGAGCTGGGCGGAGTTCTCGGACCACCTCTCGCACGACGTCGCGAGCGCGCTCGCGGGTTGGACGGCAGGCGAGGCGCATGCGTCCCCGCCCGAGCTCCTCGAGCGTGCGATGCCCGTCCTCGAGCAGGCTCGGGC
>JALZFU010000388.1 GCA_030861385.1 Actinomycetota bacterium | reverse complement strand
ATGTACCTGCGCGCGCCCCCGCGGCCGCGGGGGTCGACGATCGGTAGGAGCTCGGCCGAGCCGGCCGGTCCCTCCTAGCCGACGGCTCGGCATACCGCTCGCCGAGCACGCGGTCCCGGCGCCGTCGCCGCGTCCCACGCCGGGTGCCACGTGGTCACGAAGCGGTGGGGCGCCTCCCAGGCGACGATCGTGCGCGAGAGGAGCTCACGACCGCTTCCAAGGCCACTCGCTCGGCGACACGGCGACCGAGACCGCGATCCTCGAGGGCCGCGTCGGCGGGCGGCTCTTCGAGCGCTCGCGCGACGCGTCCTGCTAGAACCCTTCGACGTACTCGCGGAGCTCGGCCAGCCCGTCCCCGTTCACGCTCTAGAGCGGGTGCGTTCCGTCCCTCGCTCGCTAACGAGCCCGGCCGCCTTGAGAACGCGAAGGTGCTGCGAGCGCGGGTCGTCACGAGGTCCCGGCGGCGAGGCGGGCGACGACGGCGGCGCTCGCGCGAGCAAGGTCGGTGAGTGTCCGGGCGTCGATGCCGTGCGTCGTGTCGCACGGACGGTGGTAGCACGGATCGAGCGGCTTGCCGGTCTCGCCGCCGAACGTCCGCTCCTGCGAGCGCGACTTCCCCTCGTCCGAGCCGCTGTACACGCCGCCCACGGCGATCCCGGCCTGGAGGAACGGGAGCTCGTCGGACGGAAGCGCCACCGGCACCCCCTCGACCGCGAGACCCGCGCGGCGGAAGTAGTCGACGTAGAGCCGCTCGATTGCTCCCGAGCCCTCGGGTCCCGGGGCGCCCGAGTCGGAGCCGTCCCCGTCGTAGACGAAACGGACGGCGTTCCTCGAACCGAGCATGTCCAGGTTCACGGCGGCCGCCACGCGCTCGCTCGCGCCTTCGCCGAGGCGCTGCAGGTACTCGCTCGAACCCCAGAGGCCGAGCTCCTCCGCCGCCCAGAAGCCGAAGACGACCGTCCGCTCCGGCGTCGCGACCGCTCGGCGCGTCTGCCGCGCGACCTCGAGGACGGCGGCGACGCCGGTCCCGTTGTCGTTGATCCCGGGGCCGCGCATGACCGAGTCGAGGTGGGCGCCGAGCACGACGGTCTCGGCGTCTCGCCCCGGGAGCTCGGCGAGGACGTTCGCGGTCTCGCGCCGACCGCTTTCGGTCCTCGCTGCGACGCGGACGACCGCCGGCCGGCGTGCCGCGAGCTCGGCGAGGGTGCGGCCCGCCTCGTACGAGATTCCGATGACGGGAAGTGGGATTCCGGGGCGGCCGAGCGTCGCTTGAAGCGCGTCCCGGCGACCCGGCTGACCTTCGTTGAAGACGACCACGGCGGTCGCGCCCGCCTGCTCCGCGTTCTCGGCCTTCACGAAGAGAAAGCAGCCGCCGCGCTGGACGAGCGCGACCGCTCCGCGCGGAAATCCATCGAAGTCGGAGCGGTCGCAGGCGCTCGAGCTCGAGTTCGGCCCGCCGGGCGGGATCCGAACGTCGACGGGAACGACGCGCCCCCGGACGTCGCCGGTCGCGGAGTAGCCGATCGTGACGACGTCGCCGGGAAGCTCGCCGGCGACGCGCGGCTCGACGAGGTCGAGGCTCGGCGGCGCCGTCTCGGTGAAGAACGGAAACGCAAAGTGCTGCAGGACCGGCTCGTAGCCCGCCCTGCGAAGCTCCGCGACCACGTAGCGGACCGACGCCTCGTATCCCGCCGTGCCGCTCGCGCGCGTACCCCCGTGCTCGTTCGCGATCCGCTCGAGTGCGCGGAGGTGGGCGAGGAGTCGCCGCGTCGCGATCGGATCTGGAGGCCCGGCCGCGCGTGGCGGCGACGCCGGATCGTCGCGCGTCGCGAGCAGGCCGGCAGCGGTCGCGACGAGGGCGAGAGCGGCAAGGATGCCGAGCGCGGAGCGACGGGCCACGTCGAGTGAGACGTCGGTCGAGGGGCTAGGTTGCGCCTCGTGGCGACGGTGAAGCTCGTGCTCGAGTACGACGGGACGGGTTTCTCGGGATGGGCGGCGCAGCCCGGCCTACGAACCGTCGAGGGAGCGGTGCGCGGGGCGCTGGACGGCGTCTTCCCGTCATGGCGCGGGCTCGCGGTCGCGGGGCGAACGGACGCAGGGGTGCACGCGCGCGGTCAGGTCGTGAGCTTCACCGGCGAGGGAGGCCCGCCGACGGAGCGGGCGCTCGAGGCGCTGAACGCTCGCCTTCCCGACGACGTCGCCGCGGTCGCGGCGGAGGAGGCGACGGACGACTTCCACGCTCGCTTCTCGGCGCGCTCGCGGACGTATCGGTACCGCGTCTGGAC
>JALZFU010000346.1 GCA_030861385.1 Actinomycetota bacterium | reverse complement strand
TCCTCCTCGGTTTGGCGCTCCCGTACCTGGTCGCGGGCTGGCGAGGGCTCCTGTGGGGCGGCCTTGTGCGAATCGCCTTCACGAGCCACACCGCGTTCGCCGTGAACTCGATCTGCCACATGTTCGGCTCACGACCGTTCGCGACCGGCGACGAGAGCCGGAACAACTGGGTGATCGGCATCCTCGGCTTCGGCGAGGGCTGGCACAACAACCACCACGCGTTCCCGTCGATGGCCTACCACGGGATGACGCTGCGCCAGTTCGACGCCTCGGCGCTCCTCATCCGCCTGCTCGCCCGCCTCGGCCTCGCCTGGAACGTCAAGCAGCCGGCGCCGCACGCGGTCGAACGACGCAGGCGCACGCCCGCGCTGACGTGATCGAGACACGGTCGCCGGCGACGGGGAGCCGTGCTGCCGAGACGACGCTCGCCCTCCTCGAGGACGTCTTCGGCGGGCGTCGCGACTTCGCCGTCCGCCTCTGGGACGGCTTGACTTGGGGCCCCGAGCCCGGGTACGAGCCGCGTTTCACGCTCGTCCTTCGCCACCCCGGCGCGCTTCGCGCGATGCTCCTTCCGCCGGGGGAGGTCTCCCTCGGCGAGGCGTACCTGAACGACGACTTCGACGTCGAGGGGGACCTCGAGGCGGTCTTCCCGGTCGCGGATCACCTCCTGGACGGCGGAGGCCTCGCCGTCGCCGACCGGCTCCGGCTCGGTCGCCGGCTCCTCACGCTCCCCGCCGCCTCGCGGACGGGTGCGCGCGAGCGCGCCGCGCGCCTGCGCGGCCGCAAACACTCGCGCGAGCGCGACCGAGAGGCCGTCACCTACCACTACGACCGCTCGAACGAGTTCTTCGCCCTCTTCCTCGACCGGCGCATGGTGTACTCGTGCGCCTACTTCCGCGCGCCCGACGTCGACCTGGACGCGGCGCAGGAGGCGAAGCTCGACCTGATCTGCCGGAAGCTTCGCCTCCGGCCCGGCGAGCGCCTGCTCGACATCGGCTGCGGCTGGGGCGGCCTCGTCGTCCACGCCGCTGAGCGCTACGGCGTCGAGGCCGTCGGCGTGACCGTGAGCGAGCGCCAGGCCGCGCTCGCGCGCGAGCGGATCGCTCAGGCCGGCGTCGAGGCGTGCTGCCGCGTCGAGGTCGCCGACTACCGCGACCTCGAACCGAGCGAGACCTACGACAAGCTCGCGAGCGTCGGAATGTTCGAGCACGTCGGCGAGCGCCTGCTTTCCGAGTACTTCGCGCGGGCATGGCGGGCGCTACGGCCGGGCGGCGTGTTCCTGAACCACGGAATCGCACGCTCCGTGGAGGGGCGGCGGCGCCGTGGCCCGTCGTTCAACCAGCGCTACGTCTTCCCGGACGGCGAGCTCCTCCCGCTCAGCTCGACGCTCGCGGCCGCGGAGGCCGCCGGGTTCGAGGTGCGGGACGTCGAGAACCTGCGCGAGCACTACGCCCTCACGCTTCGCCACTGGCGGCGGCGGCTCGAGACGCGGCGCTCGCACGCGGTCCGGGCTGCGGACGAGGTGACGTACCGCGTCTGGCGCCTCTTCCTCGCCGGCTCGGCGCACGCGTTCGAGACGGGCCGGTTCGGCGTCCACCAGGCGCTCCTCGCGAAGCCGAACCAGGGGGCGAGCGGACTTCCGCTCACGCGCGCCGATTGGTACTGCGACCGTCCGATCGGTTAACAGCTCCTTAACGCCGTCGAAACAGTGCCTTCTCCGAGCGCCGGTATAAACGCGACCGTGGCGGTCAGCAAGCTCGCGCTCGCAGCCGGCGCCGTCGTCGCCGGTCTCCTCGGGGGTGGGCTCGCGCTCGGTGTCGGAAGCGCGGTCTGGGACGGCAAGACGACCACCGTCGTCGAGCGCGTCGCCGCGCGCACGAACGAGCAGGCGGCAGCGTTCAATCCCGGCGGCGACGCCGAGACGGTCGGGGAGATCTACCGCGACGCGGCGCCAGGGGTGGTCCAGATCACGTCCCGAATCGTCGTCCAGTCGATCTTCGGCGAGCAGCGTGGCCAGTCGCTCGGGTCAGGCTTCGTGATCGACAAGGACGGTCACATCGTCACCAACTACCACGTGATCGAGGGGGCCGACGAGGTCTACGTCAACTTCACACGCGACGACGAGCTCAAGGCGAAAGTGGTCGGAGTCGACCCGTCGACCGACCTCGCGCTCCTCAAGATCGACGAGCATCGCCGGGCGCTCTCGCCGATCCCGCTCGGCAACTCGGACGCGGTTCGCGTCGGCGACGAGGTCGTCGCGATCGGGAACCCGTTCGGGCTCGAGCGCACGGTCACGCGCGGGATCGTGAGCGCGCTCCAGCGCCAGATCCAGGCGCCGAACGGCTTCACGATCGACAAGGTGATCCAGACCGACGCCGCGATCAACAAGGGCAACTCGGGCGGCCCGCTCCTCGACGCGAGCGGGCGCGTCATCGGCGTGAACGCGCAGATCGAGTCCGAGACGGGCGGGAACGTCGGAATCGGGTTCGCGATCCCCGTCAACACCGTCAAGAAGGTCGTGGAGGAGCTTCGTGAGCGCGGACACGTCGAGCACGCGTACCTCGGAGTCAGCATGCAGCCGATCGACGACCGAGTCGGCGAGCTCTTCAAGCTCCCGAAGGAGGGCGTCCTCGTGGCGAAGGTGGTTCCGGGGAGCCCGGCCGACAAGGCGGGTCTCGAGGGCGGGAAGACCGAGGTCGTGGTGGAGGGCGAGTCGTACGTGATCGGCGGCGACGTCGTGACGAAGGCCGATGGTCGCCCGGTCGGGTCGCCCGACGAGCTGAGCTCCGTGATCGCGGCGAAGGAGCCGGGCGATCGGATCGAGCTCGAGATCGTGCGAGGGAACGACCACAAGACGATCTCCGTGACCCTCGGTCGCCAGCCGACGAGCACGTCCGACTAGCCCCTCCAGGAACGGACGACCGTTCGCGGGCTTCGCGTTCCTAGACTCGCGCCGTGATTCCCCACGCGTTCGGAGAGAGCGGCGAGTGGACGGTCGGGGTCGAGGAGGAGCTCTTCGTCGTCGACCGCCGCTCGCTTCGCCCGGTCCCTGCGCCTCCCGGCCTGTTCGACGGGAAGCGCCTGAAGACCGAGCTCCACGCGGCCGTCGTCGAGCTGAACACAGGCGTCTGCGCCTCTGTAGCGGACGCGCGCGAGGAGCTTCGCGAGCTTCGCGCGGAGGCGAAGCGCCGCGCCGCCGAGGCCGGCCTCGATGGTGATCCCGACGCCAGTCCGACTTGGCCCTGGCCACCAGGCGGCGGAAGTTGCGGGCCGAGCCGGTGTAGCCCGCCACCCTGGCCTCGGGCAGCAGGCGCTTGGCGGAGATGCGGGCCTTGGTCGAGCCCACACGCTTGGCCACGACATCACGGACGACGTCGTAGTTGTGCGCCCGTTCCGCCCGCGCCGGCGACCGCTCACCAGCCGCCAGACGCTCCACGGTTCTTCTCACGGTCTTGGGGTCGCAGCAGCACACGGCGGCCGCTCCCCTATAGGTGCCGACCTCGTTGTAGGCCGCGATGATGTCCATGCGTTCCCTCTCTGTAATCAATGGAGCAGTCCTCCGGGTGCTCGGTGCGGTCAGACACCGGCACCGTGGCCACCCGGAGGACCCCGGTGGTGGATGCTTCAGAGAGGGGCGGGGACTTCTACATGGCCACACGCGAGGACATCGATTTGGCCACACGCGAGGACTTTCTCATGGCCACGGACACATGTGTCGCCCGCCAGCAGCATGGGACCACC
>JALZFU010000463.1 GCA_030861385.1 Actinomycetota bacterium | reverse complement strand
GCGCCGAGCGCCGCCTTGACGGACGTCGTTAGCGCCGCGCGAACGCCCGGGTTGTCGAGCGCCTTCGCCCACCACTCGAGCGTGAAGCCGGGAATCGGCCATGAGACGGTGCGCCGCTCGTTGAACGCGTAGAGCGCGATCACCGCGAGGGGGGCGTAGATGAACGCGAGGGTGACCGCTGTGGCGGCGCGAAGGGCGAGACGGGCGAGCCGCGACTCGACCACGGCCCGTCAGAGCGACTCGAAAGCGCCCAGGCGACGCGCCGCGAGGAGGTAGAGGATCATCACCACGACCGGAACGGTCGCGAACGCCGCGGCGAAGGGGAGGTTGTTTGCCACGCCGACGTTCGCGTAGACGACGTTCCCAATGAACTGGGTGCTCGAGACGAGCGTCGGCGTGATGTAGTCGCCGAGCGTGAGCGAGAATGTGAAGATCGACCCGGCGACGACGGCCGGAAGCGCGAGCGGCAAGACGACTTGCCTAAACGTCCGCCAGGCCCTCGCCCCGAGGTCGCCAGACGCCTCCAGGAGTGCGCTCGGGATGCGCTCCAGCCCGGCGTAGACCGGGAGAATCATGTAGGGAAGCCAGAGATATGAAAAGACGAGCCAGGTCGCCACGTTCCCGAACCCGGGTCCCGAGAGTCCGAGTGGCGAGAGGGCCCAGTTCAGGATCCCCTCCTCCTGAAGGATCACTCGCCAGGCGTACACCTTGACCAGGTAGCTCGACCAAAGCGGCATGAGGATCGCGACCACGAGGAGCCCGCGCGTCCGCCGGCCGGCGACCTTGGCCATGTAGTAGGCGATCGGGAGCGCGAGCATCGCATCGGTGAGCGTGACGGCGGCCGCGACCCCGATCGTGCGAAGCGTGATCGTGCGGTAGACCTCGCTTCGCGCGAGCGTCTCGAAGTTCTCGAGGCCCGGGTCCTGGACGACCTCCGACGTGAAGGGGTCGAGCCGCCAAAAGGCGGCCACAAAGAGGACGACGAGCGACCCGAGGTAGGCGACCAGGAGCCAGCCGAGCGGCGCCGCGAGTAGGAGTCCCACCTGGAGCCGCGGTCGGCGAAAGAGGAAGGTGGCGACACGGCGGCCCGCGCTCGGGCGGGGCGCCGTCTCGACCGCGTCGGCGGAGGCGGCCACAGGGGCTTACCCCTTGATCTCCGTCCAGGCGTTCACCCACTCGGAGTAGTCCTTGCAGACCTCCCCCCGATCGTCTCCGCAGTCCTTCTGCGGGGTCGTCCAGTAGGCGACCCGCTCGAAGTACTCCTCGTCGTTCGCGTGGTAAATCTTGCAGTGGCTCGGGTCGGCGGTCTCGGCGCACGACTTCTCGTTCGCGGGCGCCTCGCCGAACCACTCGGCCACCTGGGCGTTCGCTTTCGGCGAGATGATGTGGTTCATCCACATGTACATGCAGTTCGGGTGCTTGGCCTTCGACGAGATCATCCAGGTGTCGGACCATCCGGTCGAGCCCTCCTTCGGAAGCGCCGTCTCGACCGGAACCTTGTCCGCCTGGAGGAGGTTCGCGATCACCTGCCACGTCGTCCCGACCACGCTGTCCTTGCTCGTGAACGCGGCCATCTCCTTCGTGTAGTCCGACCAGTACTCGCCGATCACTTTCCGCTGCTCCTTCAGGAGGTCGATCGCCGCCTGGAACTGCTCGTCGTCGAGCTCGTACACGTTCTCGATTCCGAGCTCGGGCCTCGTCGCCTTCAGGTAGAGCGCGGCGTCCGCGATGTAGATCGGGCTGTCGTAGGCGGTCACCTTGCCCTTGTATGGGGAGTTCGGATCCCAAACCACGCCCCAGCTCGAGGGCGCCGGCTTCACGGTGTCGGTTCGCCACATGAGGAGGTTCGCGCCTCGCCCGTGCGGGACGCCGTACATCTGGCCCTCGACTGAGTTGTGCGGCTGGTTCTTCAAGGAGTCGAAGACGTCCTCGTAGTTCGGGATCAGCTCGGTGTTGACCGGTGCGACGTCGCCTCCGTAGATCAGGCGAAGCGTCGCATCCCCGGAAGCCGAGACTCCGTCGTAGTTTCCCGTCCGCATGAGCGTCACCATGTCGTCAGAGGTGTTGCCGATCTTCACGTTCACCTGGCAGCCGGTCTCCTTCTCGAACGGCGTCACCCAGTCGACGTTCGGATCGGTCGCGCCTTCCTCGACGTAGCCGGCCCACGCGATGAGGTCGACCCGTCCCTCTCCCTTGCCGATCTTCGCGAGCGGCTCCCCGCCGGGGAGCGCCTCTCCTTCCCCGCCGCCTTCGCCGCCCCCGTCGTCGCCGCCGCAGCCCGATGCGACGAGCGCGAGGCAGGCGGCGACGAGCGCGAGCGCCGCGCAGAGAGCACGCCGCTTCGGCCGTTCGCTCATAGGTTCTCCTTCCTCTCTCCCTCGTTTACGACCAGCACGTGCTCGGGCTGCCACTCCAGCCGGATGCGGCGGCCGCGGGCCTCGAGCGCCTCGGTCGAGGACGTCTCGAGGTTCTGCTGAACCACCGTGAGCTCGCCTCCCTCGTCGAGCTCAACGACGTAGCGCGTCGCCATGCCCGCGTAGACCACGTCTCGAATCCAACCCGGCTCCCAGTGGGCGCCCGGCTCGGGCGTCCCGCTTTCGGCGAGCATGCGGATCTTCTCCGGACGAACGCTGAAGCGGGTGCGGACGCCCTCGATCGTCCGCTCGAGGACGTTCGAGACGCCGACGAAACCGGCGACGAACTCGTTGGCTGGATGCTCGTACACCTCGGCCGGCGGCCCGACCTGCTCGACGCGGCCGCGGTTGAAGACGGCGATCCGGTCGCTCATCGTGAGCGCCTCTTCCTGGTCATGCGTCACGTAGACGAACGTGATTCCCACCTCGCGCTGGATCCGCTTGAGCTCGATCTGCATCTCCTGGCGGAGCTTCAAGTCGAGCGCTCCCAGCGGCTCGTCGAGCAGGAGGACGCGCGGCCGGTTGACGAGGGCCCGCGCGAGCGCAACGCGCTGACGCTGGCCGCCCGAGAGCTGCGCCGGCTTTCGGTCGCCGAAGCCGGCGAGGCGGACGAGGTCGAGCGCCTCCTCACTGCGGCGGCGCCGTTCGTCGCGTTTCACGCGCCTGATCCGCATCCCGTAGCCCACGTTCTCGGCGACCGTCATGTGCGGGAAGAGGGCGTAGTCCTGGAAGACGGTATTCACGTCGCGCGCGTAGGGCGGCAGGCCGGTGACATCAGCGCCGCCGAGCCAGACGCGGCCCAAGTCGGGCCGCTCGAAGCCGCCGATCAGCCGAAGCGTCGTCGTCTTCCCCGACCCCGAGGGGCCGAGCATCGTGAAGAACTCGCCGCGCTTGACGGCGAGCTCGACGCCGTCGACGGCCGCCACGTCGCCGTACGACTTCCGCACGCCCTCGAGGCGGACGTCGGCGTCCGTCCGCTCGCCCTCGCGGTGGGTCTCGCGCGCGAGAGACCGCTCCCGAACCGCCATCGGCCGAGTATAGGCGCGCCCTCAGAGCCGCACTTTTTCGCCTGAGATTCTCGACGTCGTGAAGATCGGATACGGCGTCAGAGGTCGAGCGAGAATCCTGAGAGGACCTCGCAGCCGTCGTGGGTGACGACCGCCACCTGCTCGAGCCGCACGCCCTCGGCACCGGAGTACACCCCCGGCTCGAGCGCCACGACCATTCCCGCTTCGAGAACGGTTGCTCCTCCCGGCACGATCCGAGGCTCCTCGTGCCAAGACGTCCCGATCCCGTGTCCGGTGTGATGGGGATAATCGAGCCCCTCGCGCACGAGCGCGTCGAGGTCGCTCGCGCGGACTCCAGGCTCGACCGCATCGAGGCCGCGGGCAAGCGCCTCGCGTACCCGGCGGTGGCCGGCGCGAGCGGATTCCGGGGCGGTGCCCACGGCGAGCGTCGTGCAGGAGTCTCCCCAGTAGCCGGCCAGCCGCGGAACGAGGTCGCAGAGGACGACGTCATCCTTCCGAAGGACACGTTCCCCCGGCGCGCCGCCGGTCTCGCCCGTTCGCTCCCCGCTCACCAGGTCGGCGAGGAGCGGGGTGCGCCGTCCGGCCGCCTGCTCGACCGCCGCGCGCACTTCGCCCCAGAGCTCGATCTCGGTGAGGCCCTCGGCGACGTGCTCGCGGGCTGCACGCTGCCCGACGTCGCAGAGCTCCAGCGCCGTCCGGAGCAGCCCGAGCTCGTCGGCGTCCTTGACTGCCCGGGCTCGGGCAAGCGCTTCCTGCGCGTCGACGAGCGAGAGGTTTTCTGCGAGAGCGGCAGACAGGGCTCGCGGCTCGGTGACGAGCGTTCGTCCCTCGGTGGCCTCCATGAGCGCCCGCCTGGCGTTTCCGACCGGGTCGAGCGGTTGGGTGGTGAATCCGGGATATGAGACGACTTCGCACCCGAGCTCCCGCGCCGCGTCCTCTTCGTCGGCACTGACCACGAGAATCGGCGGGCCGTCTCGTGGGAGGACGGCGAGCGGCGCGAGCGCGAACGGGCTCGGCCCACTCTCGACGTCCGCCTCGAGGCCGGTGAGCCAGGTGACCGTGGCGGGCTCCGCCGCAAGTACGCCGTCCGCTCCGGCCTCGCGTGCAATCACGAGAGCGCGCTCCTGCCGCGGCGTCATCGCGGTGTGAGCACGACCTTCGTCGCCGTGTCCGGCTCGTGTACCAGGCGGCGGAAGCCCTCGGCGCCGTCGTCCAGGGCGAGAGCCGTTATCCAATCCACCGGCGGCGGCGCCGTCGCCAAGAGCGCGAGCGCCGCCTCGAAGTCCTCGCGCGTGTACGCATAGTGGCCGCGGAGCGAGACCCCGCGGCGAACGAGGTCGGCCGCCGGCACCGTTCCCTCCTGCTGACCGAGCCCGATGAGTGCGACGCGGCCACCCGTGCGCACCCCAGCGATTCCGGCGCGCCAGGTCGCCTCGATCCCGACGGCGTCGATCGCGAGATCGGCTTCCGCCGGGGGGACGTCGCCGACATCGGCGAGGACGGCGGAGGCGCCGAGTACCTTCGCGAGACGGCGGCGCTCGCCAACCGGCTCGACGCAGACGGTCCGGAGGCCGCGGGCGGCGCACGCGTAGACGGCGAGGAGCCCGATCGGGCCGCCGCCGAGGACGAGGACGGCGTCGGCCGGCCGGGCGCCGTCGATGCGAAGCGCCGATACCGACGCGGCGAGCGGCTCGACGAGCACGGCGACCCGGCTCTCGACGTTGCTCGGCACCGCAACGAGCGAGTCTTCGGGAACGACCACTCGTTCTGCGAAGACGCCCGGGCGGTCGAGGCCGAGGAGACCGCGGTTTTCGCACAGGTTCTCCTCGCCTCGAGTGCACGCGGGGCACCGCCCGCAGACGGAGAGAGGAAACACGGTATAGCGCCCTGGACGGCCCGCGACCCTGCCAACCGCTTCGTGGCCGAGGACGAGCGGGGGACGACGCGGACCTGGGTGGCCGCGGTACGCGTGCAGATCCGAACCGCAGATCCCGGCCAGATCGACCTCGAGGATTACGCTTCCCGGGCGAGGCTCCGGTTCCGCGAGGTCGCCGACTTCGAGTGCGTCGCCGCCGTGCCAGACGAGCGCGCGCATTAGCTCTGCTCCCAGGACTCAGGCAAGGAATCCTCCATCCACCGTCAGCGTCGTGCCCGTCGTGAACGACG
>JALZFU010000336.1 GCA_030861385.1 Actinomycetota bacterium | reverse complement strand
CCTCCCGCTCGGCGCGAACGACGACGGGCGGTGCCCCGTAGCGAAGCGCGTTCACGACGAGGTTCGCGACGATCCTGTCGAACGCGGTCGCGTCGGCGACCACCTCGAGGTCGGAGTCGACGTCGATCAGAACGTCGCGGGCGCGCTCGCCGGCGGACGCGGCTACGACAGATGCGACGTGCTCGCGGACGGGTAGGGGGCGAGGGTCGATTCGGATCGCTTCCGCGTCGAGGCGGGAGAGGTCGAGCAGCTGGTCGACGAGGACCCGGAGGTGGGTGCTCTGCTGGCGGAGCGTCGCCTCGAGCACGCGGCGATCCGCCGCGGGGAGCTGGTCGGCGTGGACGTGCAGCGTCTGCACGATCCCGTCGATCGTTGCGACGGGAGTCCGAAGCTCGTGGGCCGCGAGCGCCACGAAGTTCGATTTAAGCTCGTCGGCGCGCTCGAGCGCGAGCCGGGCCTCCCGCTCCCCGGAGAAGAGCCGCGCGCGGTCGAGCGCGAGGCCCGTGAGAGCGGCGAGCGTGCGCGTCAACTCGAGCTCGTCGATCCCGAAGTACGGGGCGTACGCACTCGTGTAGACCTCGAACGACCCCGACGGGAGCTCGACCCGAACGACGTCACCGCTGCCCTCGACCCCGGCGAGCGCGTCCGGTGCCGCCTCGCCCGAGACGACCTCTCCGGCCTCCCGGTACCCCGCGACGGGGCGCCCGTCGCCGTCGCGAAGAGCGACTGCACGCGCCCCGAGGATCCGCGCGATCGCCGGAAGCACGGCGTGGGCCACCTCCTCTTCCCTCGTCACCCCCATCAGGCTGCGGATCGCCGACTGCACCTGCTCCTGCTCGGGGCGGCGCCAAAGCAGGCGCAGACCGGCGGGCGGCGCGAGTCCGAGCAGGAACGTAAGCGCGCTCACGCTTCCCAGGAGCGCGCCCGCGAGCGCCGCCGCGGAGTCGTCGTCCTGGCTCCCGAACGCGGCGAGGACGATCGCCGCCGTGATCGCGGTCGCCGCGACGCTCAGGAGCTGCATGCGCCGGCGCGCGACGCTCGGCTGGCGGCGTCCTGCGAGCCAGAGCTGGAGGATGACCGCGACCGCGAGGATCGTCCAGTGGACGACGAAGGCGATGAGGTAGGCGACCCACGAAGGCGGCTGCGGCTCCCCCTCCGCCGGGATCTCGGGGACGACGAACGTCCAGACGAGAACGACGAGGGTCATGAGCCCGAGGAAACGCTCGACGGCTCGCGTCGACGGACGGAAGGCGGCGGTGAACCGGAAGAGGAGGTACGGGAAGAGGACGAGGATCGCGATGACGACTCGAAGCGCGGCCTCCTCGAGGAAGGTGGACGGATCTTCGGGGAGCGCCGGCCCAAGGTCGACGACGAACGCGAGCGCGCCGAACGTGAGCCCCGCCCAGAGGCCGGCGCGCCCCCGCCCTTTCCGCCACTGCCGCAGCGCGACGAGCGCGACCAGCGTGAACAGGCCGAGGTTGACGTAACCGACGATCTCGACGAGCGACCGCATAAGCGTGACCGCGCCGCGTTCGTCCACCACTGTACGAGGTCCGCGCCGGCGGCGTCCTCCGCGCGGCGCAAGCCACCGGGACGCTGGCACAATGGCCGCGCTGTGCGGACGAACGTCGAGGAGCTTCCCCAGAATCGCGTCCGGCTCGAGGTCGAGGTTCCCGAGGCGGATGTCCGCCACGCGCTCGAGCACGCCGCCTCCGATCTCGCCGCGACGGCGCGACTTCCCGGATTTCGGAAAGGCAAGGCGCCGCTCCCGCTCGTCGTCGCGCGCGTCGGCCGGGAGGCGCTCTGGCAGGAGGCTATCCGCAGTCACCTCGAAAGCTGGTTCTGGAACGCCGCGGAGACGTCCGGAATCCAGCCCGTGGGATCGCCGGAGCTCGAGCTCGGCGAGGCGCCGAGCGACGGCCGACCGTTTCGCTTCACGGCGACGGTGGACGTCGTCCCGAGGCCGGAGGTGGTCGACTGGACGAAGCTCGAGGTTCCCGCTCGTGAGCCGGAAGTGCCGGACGAGCTCGTCGAGCGCGAGCTCGAGGCGCTCCGCGCGAGCATCGCGGAACTCGTCCCCGCGGGCGATCGTCCGGTCCGGACGGGGGACACGGTCGTCCTCGACCTGACGGGTGAGCAAGCCGGCGTCCAGCGGGACTACGTGGTCGACGTCGGAAGCGGGCGTCTCGTCGAGGAGATCGAGGCGGCGCTTCCCGGGATGTCGGCCGGCGAGACGAGGACCGTCACCGTCTCGCTCGACGACGGCGAGACGACGGAGGTGGAAGTCACGGTCAAGGACGTGAAGGAGAAGGTCCTTCCCGCCCTGGACGACGAGTTGGCGCGGGCGGCGAGCGAGTTCGACACGATCGCCGAGCTTCGCGCCGAGGTCGAGCGCCGACTGCGCGAGCAGATCGCGGACGAGCTCGAGGGTGAGTTCCGCGAAGCGGCCGTCGACGCGCTCGTCGCCGCTTCTCGCGTCGAGGTGCCGCCCGCCCTGGTCGATCGCCGTGCCGCGGAGCTTTGGGCCGGGATGGCGCGCTCACTGGAGCGGCGCGGGATCTCGACCGACACCTATATGACGATGACCGGCCAGTCGCAGGACGAGATCGTCGGGCGGCTCCGCGCCGAGGGCGAGCAGGCCGTCAAGCGCGAGCTCGTCCTCGATGCGGTCGCGGACGAGCTTGAAATCGAGGTCGGCGACGACGAGGTCGAGGCCTTCGTCCGCGAGCAGGCCGAGGCGGTCGGCGACGACCCCGAGGAGACGCTCCGCGCCGTCGGCGAGCACGGCGGCCTCGAGCGGCTGCGCGGCGATCTCCGCCTCCGCCGCGCGCTCGACGCTATCGTCGCCGGCGTGCAGCGGATTCCGGCCGACGTGGCAGCCGCGCGCGAGAAACTCTGGACCCCCGAGAAGGAGAAGCGACAGTCCGGGATGAACATCTGGACCCCGGGCAGCGAGGAGGCACGAACACGATGAGTCCGTTGATCCCGATGGTCGTCGAGCAGACGTCGCGCGGCGAGCGCGCCTTCGACATCTACTCGCGCCTCTTGAACGAGAGGATCATCTTCCTCGGCACGCCGATCGACGACCAGATTGCGAACCTGATCATCGCGCAGCTCATCCACCTCGAGTCCGAGGATCCCGACAAGGACATCTCGCTCTACATCAACTCGCCGGGCGGCTCGGTCTACGCGGGCCTCGCCGTCTACGACACGATGCAGTACATCAAGCCGGACGTTCAGACGGTGTGCGTCGGAATCGCGATGTCGATGGGGGCGCTCCTCCTCGCCGGCGGGACGCCCGGGAAGCGGATGGCCCTTCCGAACTCGAAGATCCTGATCCATCAGGTCTCGAGCGGCTTCCAGGGCCAGGCGACCGACATCGAGATTCAGGCCCGCGAGGTGATCAACATCAAGCGGCGGCTCGAGGAGATCATCGCGTTCCACACGAGTCAGCCCCTCGACAAGGTCTCGCGGGACATGGAGCGCGACTACTTCATGACGGCGAACGAGGCTCAGGAGTACGGGATCATCGATCTCGTCCAGACCCAGCGCGGCGCCGGGGTCGCCGCCGCGGCGTAGCCCGATTCGGCTAGGCGGACCGCCGAAAAGCCGCTACAAGGTTAAGAGGACGTGGCTCGAGCGACGGACGGCAACGAGCAGCTGCTCTGCAGCTTCTGCGGCAAGAGCCAGCGGCAGGTCAAGAAGCTGATCGCCGGGCCCGGGGTCTACATCTGCGACGAATGCATCGATCTCTGCAACGAGATCATCGACGAGGAGCTCACCTCCCCGGCGCAGCTCGACCTGGACAACCTCCCCCGCCCGAAGGAGATCTACGACGTCCTGAACGACTACGTCGTCGGCCAGGAGGAGGCCAAGCGGACCCTCTCGGTCGCGGTCTACAACCACTACAAGCGGGTTCAGATGGCGACTGGAGACGGCGACGTCGAGCTCTCGAAGTCGAACATCCTCCTGCTCGGGCCGACCGGCTGCGGGAAGACGCTCCTCGCCCAGACGCTCGCCCGGATCCTGAACGTGCCGTTCGCGATCGCCGATGCGACCGCGCTCACGGAGGCGGGCTACGTCGGCGAGGACGTCGAGAACATCCTCCTGAAGCTCATCCAGGCGGCCGACTTCGACGTGAAGAAGGCCGAGACGGGGATCATCTACATCGACGAGGTCGACAAGATCGCGCGCAAGGCGGACAACCCGTCGATCACGCGCGACGTCTCGGGCGAGGGCGTCCAGCAGGCGCTTCTCAAGATCCTCGAGGGGACGGTCGCCTCGGTTCCTCCCCAGGGCGGGCGCAAGCACCCGCACCAGGAGTTCCTCTCGATCGACACGACGAACATCCTCTTCATCTGCGGCGGCGCCTTCGCCGACCTCGACCGCATCATCGAGCGGCGCATCGGCAAGAACGCGGTCGGCTTCGGCGCTGACATCAAGTCGCGGAAGGCAGCCGAGGCGAGCGAGCTCTTGTCCCAGGTGATGCCGGAGGATCTCCTCGCATACGGCTTGATTCCGGAGTTCATCGGCCGCCTGCCCGTCGTCTCCGCGGTGCACCAGCTCACCCGCGAGGATCTCGTCCGCATCCTCCTCGAGCCGAAGAACGCGCTCGTCAAGCAGTACCAGCGGTTCTTCAACTACGACACGATCGAGCTCATCTTCACCGAGGACGCTCTCTGGGAGATCGCCGACAAGGCGCTCGACCGCGAGACGGGCGCGCGCGGCCTTCGGTCGATCATCGAGCACGCGCTCCTCGACGTCATGTTCGAGCTTCCGTCCCGGAAGGACGTGAACAAGTGCGTGATAACGAAGGAGACGATCGAGCGAAACCTCCGGCCGACCCTCGTCGCCGAGGGCGGCCGCTCGCTCGGCGTCGAAGAGCTGGCCGAAGAGTCGGCTTAGGGCGTGGCGGGAGGAGTAGCGCTCGGCGTGCCGGGTCCGGACAGAACCGGCGCGCTGACCGAGCGGCCGCCGCGCTGAGCGTCGACTCCGTCGAGCGCGTCGCTTCCGCCCGAGTTACGAGCGGAACTCGCGCGCTGCGGCGCGAACCGAGCGGATCACGTAGCGGAGCGAGAGCGCGAAGAAGAGCGCGCCGAGCGCCGCGCGCACGGCGTCGTCGCCGAACGGCGCGCGCCTCGCGATCCTGTCGGCGACCTTCTCCCTCCAGCCGTGCAAGCCGGCTTGGCCGACCGCTTTCATGTCCACGTGACGCCGCTACCCCTCGCGGCGCCTTCGCAATCACTCGGGCGCTAGCGCCACTGGACGGAGACGAGCTCGACGGGCTCCTCGAAGCCCTTGAGCGCCTCCGATCGCGGCTCGGAGAGCGCGAACTTCGCGGTGCCGTCTAGGCTCTCCCGGCTGACGAGAATCTCCCCGCCGCCTGCGAGCGCCCCGATCCGCGCCGCCACGTGCACGCCTTGGCCGGCGTAGTCCTTGAGATCGTCGGAGTGGTAGGCGCCGCCGGTATGGACGCCGATCCGAACGCCTGGTGCGAGGGGCTGCTCGTCTAGCTTTCGCTGGATCGCGACGGCCGCCTCGAGCGCGGCTGAGGGACCCGCGAACGCCGCGAAGTACCCGTCGCCCGTCTGCTTGATCACCTCGCCGCCGCTTGCCTCGATGAGCTCGCGGAGCGTGCCGTCGTGCCAGTCGAGGAGCTTCTTCCACTTTTCCTCGCCGAGCGCCTCGACGAGCTTCGTCGAGTCGACGACGTCGGTGAACATGAATGTTCGCCGCACGGGGCGGCCGCCCAGAAGCTCGTCCGCCCGCTCCGCGAGGAGTGCGGCGCCGAGGCGCTCGAACGTCGCCTTGGCCGCGGTTAGCTCGTCGCACGCTCCCTCCTCGTCCCCGAGCCGTCGGAGCGCGACACCGAGCAGCATCTGCGCCTCGGCGACCTCGAACGGCGCCCCGACGCCGCTCCATGTCTCGACGGCGCGCTCGAGCATCTCGACGGCGCCCTCCGCGTCGTTTTCCTTCAGCCGGATCTGACCCCACGCCAGGGAGACCGTCGCATCGAAGGCGGGCATTCGCTCGCTCCCGACGCGGAACCGGTCGACGAGGTGCTCGAGCTCCTCGGCCGCCGCGCGCGCCGTCTTGAAATCGCCCGCCTCGAGCGCGACCTCGATGTGCGCCGGGAGCCGTCGGATGCGGGCGATCGGGTCGTTCAGGTTCGCGAGCGTCCGCTTCATCGCCGCCGCTGCGGCGTCGACCTTTCCCTGGGCAAGGCGGAGAAGCGCGAGGCCCGGCTGTGGGTCGCGGCCCCACTCCTTCGCCTTCCGGTACGCCTCCTCGGCCGCGGAGAAGTCGCCCCGCCGACGACGGATCTCGCCGATCTCGTAGAACCCGGCGCCGGTCGTGAAAGCGTCGAAGCCGCCGAGCTCTTCGCAGGCCTCGATGGCGTGCTCCTCGGCTGCGGGCCAGTTCCCGCGGAGCCGCTCGATGCTCGCGTGATGGACGCGGCAGGCTCCCGGGAAGCCTTTGATCGCCTCGCGGTCGCACCAGCGGTTCGCCGCCTCCGTCCACTCGGCCGCTCGACGGTAGTCGCCGACGCCGTGGCACGACGTGATCGTGCAGCAGTAGACGAACCCGGTCGCGAACGGATCGAGCTCGCCGCACACCGCGGCGGCCGCCGCCTCGTCGTGGAGTTTGAGCCCTTCCTCGACCTCCCCCCTGACGACGAGCGCGCGTCCCTTCGCGACGAGCGCCATCGCCTGCAGGTTTCGGTCGGAGTAGCGGTCGGCGACCGCGAGCGCGTCGTCGAGGTCGTGCATCGCCGGATCGAGCTCGCCCGCCATCAGCTTGTTCGCGCCCCTCGTGAACGCGAGGTAGCCGTGAGCGGGCGACTCCGCTTCGCCCTGGAGCAGCCGCTCCGCCTTGGCGAACCACCCGCTCGAGACCGCGAGGGCGGCCTTCATGAAGTAGTCCTGCGAGATCGAGAGCGCGAGCAGGGCCGCGTGCTCGCGATCGCCGGCCGCCGCGTACGCGGCGTACGCGCGCTCCCGGAGCTCGATCGCCTCGTCGAGCCGCCCCGTCCAGTACGCGGCCTCCGCCAACCGCTCGAGGTCGTCGGCCGCGAGCGAAGGACCGGCGGGTTTCAGAAGCTGGTACGCCTCCTGCCAAGCATGGCGGTCGGCCGCAGCGCGGCCGGCTTCGAGGGCGTTGTCGGCGACCTGGGCCATCGAATCCTGTCGAATTCTAGGCCGCTACGATCGCTCTATGGACGCGCGTTACCGCCCTGACTCGATCGAGGAGCGCTGGCAGCGCACGTGGGAGGCGGAAGGGCTCTACCGAGCGACGCCCGATGCCGAGCGACCCCCCTTCGTCGACTCCCACCCGCCGCCGAACGTGACCGGGGAGCTGCACATGGGCCACGCCCTCCAGCTCGCGCTCGGCGACGCCGTCTGCCGGATGAAGCGGATGCAGGGGTTCAACGTCCTCTTCCAGCCCGGCTACGACCACGCGGGGATCTCAACCCAAAACGCGGTCGAGAAGCATCTGGCGACCGAGGGGAAGACCCGCCAGGACCTCGGCCGCGCGGCGTTCGAGGAGCGCGTCTGGCAGTGGCTCCACGAGTACGGCCGCACGATCATGACGCAGTTCCGCCGGATCGGCGCGTCGCTCGACTACGAACGGGAGCGCTTCACGATGGACCCCGGCTACAGCCGAGCGGTCGCCCGCGCGTTCGTCCACCTGTACAGGAAGGGCTGGATCTACCGCGCCAACCGGATCATCAACTGGTGCCCGTTCCATCAGACGTCGCTCTCGGACCTCGAGCTCGTCCACGTCGAGGTCGACGACGCCTTGACGACGATCCGCTATCCGCTCGCGGACGGGTCGGGCCACGTTGCGATCGCGACCGTCCGGCCCGCCACCATCCCGGCGGACGTGGCGGTCGCCGTTCACCCGGACGACGAGCGCTACCGCGGGCTCGTCGGGAAGGAGGCGGTCGTCCCGTTCGTCGAGCGCCGGGTCCCGATCCTGGCCGACCCGCGGGTCGTTCGCGAGTTCGGGACGGGCGCGCTCAAGATCACGCCCGGGCACGATCCGACCGACTTCGCGATCGGCCGCGACCACGGGCTCGCGGAGCCGATGGTGATCGGCCCGGACGGCCGGATGAACGATCAGGTGTCCTTGCTCGCCGGGCTCAGCCAGGCGGAAGCGGAGGGGCGGATCCTCGCCTGGTGCCGGGAGCGAGGGCTCCTCGAGAAGCGGGATGCCTACCGCCACGCGGTCGCGCTCTGCGAGCGCTGCGAGAACCGGATCGAGCCCCTCATCTCGCCTCAGTGGTGGTGCGCGATGGGCGAGCTGAAAGAGCCGGCGCTCTCGGCGCTCCGCGAGCGGCGCGTCCGCTTCCACCCCGAGTCGCAGCACCGGTTCGCGATCACCTCGCTCGAGGAGGCGCCCGACTGGTGCATCTCGCGCCAGCTCTGGTGGGGCCATCAGCTTCCGGTTTGGGAGTGCCCGAGCGGTCACTACACGGTCGAGGAGACGGCGCCGGATGCGTGCGCCGAGTGCGGATCGCGGGACCTCGCGCGCTCTCCCGACGTCCTCGACACGTGGTTCTCGTCCGGCCTTTGGCCGTTCGCGACGATCGGTTGGCCGGACGAGACGCCCGACCTCCGCGCGTTCTACCCGGGCGACCTCCAGACGACCGCGCGCGAGATCATCCGACTCTGGGAGAACCGGATGATCTTCATGGGGCTCGAGCTCGTGGGCGACATTCCGTTCACCGACGTGATCATCCACTCGACCGTCCTCGCGCCGGACGGGCGGCGGATGTCGAAGAGCCTCGGGACGGGGATCGACCCGCTCGACGTGATCGGCGAGCACGGCGCCGATGCGACTCGCTACGGGCTGCTCAAGATGTCCTCGACGCAGGACGTCCGCTTCTCGTACGGCGCCGTCGAGGAGGGGCGGAAGCTCGCGATCAAGCTCTGGAACGTGGCGCGCCTCTTCCTCGCGAACACGGGTGGCGTCTGCGGTGAGGTGCGTCCGCGCGACGTCGAAGAGCGTTGGATCCTGGCCCGAATCGACGGCGCCGTCGGCGAGGTCGAGGACGCGCTCGCGGCCTTCGAGTTCTCCCGCGCCGTGAATGCGCTCTACCACCTGACGTTCGACGAGTTCTGCGACTGGTACGCGGAGGCGATCAAGCCGCGGCTGTACGCGGGCGACGAGGACGCGAGGGCGACCGCCGTTTCCGCGCTCGAGCGCCTGCTCGCGCTCCTCCATCCGATCATGCCGCACGTGACCGAGGAGATCTGGAGCGCCCTTCCAGGCCGCGAGCGACGCCTGATGGTCTCCGACTGGCCCCGTCCGAACGGCGAGTTCGCCGACGCGAACGGCGCGCTCGAGCGCGTCCAGGACGCGGCCGCGATCTACCGGCGAAGCGGCGTTCGAGTCGCGCTCGCGCCCGACGACGATCGGATCTTCGAGGCCGTCGTCCGACCTGGCGCGGGCGACGGCGACGGGAACGCGGCGGCCGAGGTCGAGCGGCTCCGCAAGGAGATCGCGCGTGCCGAGCGGATGCTCGGGAACGAGGCCTTCGTCCGCAAGGCGCCGCCCGACGTCGTCGAGGGCGAGCGCGAGAAGCTGGCGCGGTATCGTCGCGAGCTCGCGGCGCTCGAGTCGTAGGGCGCGGCGCATGCCTCGCTCGCTCGAGACGACCGCGTGGCTCGAGTCGCTCGAGCTCTTCGGGATGCGCCTCGGCCTCGCGCGAATGGGCGCGCTCCTCGACCGGCTCGGGCACCCGGAGCGCAGCTTCGCCGCCGTCCACGTCGTCGGGACGAACGGGAAGACGAGCGTCGTCCGGCTCGCGGAGGCGCTCCTCCTCGCCGAGGGCCTTTCGGTCGGCGCGTACACGTCGCCCCATGTGACGACCTGGGCGGAGCGGATCCGGATCGACGGCGACGAGGCCGACTTCGAGCGCGCGATCGAGCGCGTCCGCCCTGCGGCGGAGGAACTCGAGGCGACCCAGTTCGAGGTCCTGACTGCCGCGGCGCTCGCCGAGTTCGCCGACGCGGGCATCGACGTCGCGGTCGTCGAGGCCGGCCTCGGCGGTCGCCTGGACGCGACCAACGTCGTCGCTGCGCCCGTGGTCGTCCTCACGAACGTCGCGCTCGACCACACGATGCACCTCGGCGAGACCCGCGAGGCGATTGCGACCGAGAAGCTCGCGGTCGTTCGCCCCGGTGCCACCGTCGTTCTCGGCGAGCCCGAGTGGCAGGCGGCTGCGCGTGCGCGCGACGCCGGACGGGTCGTCCTCGTGAGCCAGAGCAACGTCGGCCTCGCCGTCGCCGCGGCGCAGGAGCTTCTCGGTCGCCCCGTCGATCCCCGCGCCGCCGAGGACGTCGTCGTCCCGGGCCGACTCGAGCGGCGGGGCGAGGACCCGCTCGAGATCTGGGACGGAGCGCACAACCTCGCAGGAGTGGGGTACCTGCTCGCGCGTCTTCCCCGCCGCGAGTGGATCCTCGTCCTCTCGATCCTCGCCGACAAGGAGCCTGAGCGGATGCTCGCCGCCTTCTCCGCGCTTGGCGACCGACTCATCGCGACGTCCTCGGGTCACCCGCGCGCACTCACGGCGAGCGACCTCGCCGCCCGTGCCGGCCCGTTCTTTCGCCGCGTCGAGGCCGTCGGCGATCCACGCGAAGCTCTCTCTCGCGCGCGAAAGGGGGCGAGCGACGGCACGGGCGTCCTCGTCTCGGGTTCGCTGTACCTCCTCGCGTCGCTGAACGCTGTCCGGGCAACCGACGTACCATGGGTGTAACCGAGCGAGCGAGCGTCTACGTGCTCGCCGCGGTCGTCCTCTCGGCGATCGTGGCGCTCGCGTTTGGCGCGGGCTGGCTGGTCGGAAAGATCCTGCTGTGACGTCCCACATCCTCCTCCTCCAAGCCACCGACGAAGGCGACGACGCGTTCGGGTCGGTCAGCGAGTTCTTCCACTCCGAGCTCTGGCTCCTGATCCGAAACATCACCCTCTTCTTCGTCCTCGTCTTCTGGCTCGCCTCCGCCTTCTGGGTCTACAAGGACGCGCGCCGGCGAATCGAGGATCCGTGGCTCCTCGCGATGGCCGTCGCGCTCGGACTTTTCCCGCCGTTCATCGGCCCGCTCATCTACATGCTCTTCCGGCCGCCCGAGTACCTGGAGGACGTCCGGGAGCGCGAGCTCGAGATCAAGGCGATGGAGGAGAGCCTCAGCGCTCAGCGCTGCCCGGTCTGCCGCGCGGACGTCGACGCGTCCTTCCTCTCGTGCCCGGTCTGTACGACGAAGCTCAGGCAGGCGTGTCGGCGCTGCAAGGCCCCGCTCGAGCCGCTTTGGCAGATCTGCCCGTACTGCGAGACGCCCGTGGAAGCGACGCCTCGCGCCGTCGAGACGCTCTAAGGCAAGTCGTGCCTGACGGGGGCGCGCCCGCTCTTGCCGCCCTGCTCGCCCAGCACGGAGGAGGCGGCTCCGGCGGCGAGCTCCCGATGACGATCATGCTCGTCACCGTGCTCGTCCTGATCTGGGCTGCGCTCGGGGTCGTCTGCTGGATCTTCTGGCGAGCGAAGAAGCGCGAGGACGAGGCGCGGGAGAGGGGGGAGGCGAAGTGGAACGTACGCTCGTCCTGATCAAGCCGGACGCGATGCGGCGGCGCCTCGCGGGGGACATCCTCGGACGGCTCGAGCGTCGCGGGCTCGAGCTCCGGGCGGCGAAGCTCCTCGTCGTGGGGCGTGACCTCGCCGAGCGCCACTACGCCGAGCATCGGGAGAAGCCGTTCTTTCCAGAGCTCGTCGAGTTCATCACCTCCGCGCCGACGCTCGCCCTCGTCGTCCAGGGGGAGACGGCGATCTCGGTCGTACGAACGACGATGGGGGCGACGAATCCGGTTCACGCTGCGCCGGGGACGATCCGGGGGGACCTCGCGCTCGCCATGCCCGACAACCTCGTCCACGGCTCCGACTCGCCCGAATCGGCGGAGCGCGAGATCGGGCTCTGGTTCTCGGACGACGAGCTTGTCTGAGCTCTCCGCCGACGCGAGGAGGAACCGGGACGCCTGGACGCTGACGAACGAGCAGTACACGGACGCCCAGGCCCGCGCGGCGTGGGCGCGTAACGAGATCGACTGGGGCGTCTTCGGCGCTCCCGAATCCGAGCTCCAGGTCCTCGCGGACGTACAGGGGCTCGACGTCGTCGAGCTCGGTTGCGGCACCGCGTACTTCTCCGCGTGGCTCGCTCGCCGCGGCGCGCGTCCCGTCGGCGTCGACGTGACGCCTGCGCAGCTCGAGACGGCGCGCCGGATGCAGCGGGAGGTTGGACCCGAGTTTCCGCTCGTCGAGGCGAGCGCCGAGGACGTCCCCCTTCCCGACGCCTCCTTCGACCTCGTTCTCTCCGAGTACGGCGCGAGCGTCTGGGTCGACCCCGCTCTCTGGGTTCCCGAGGCGGCGCGACTGCTCCGGCCAGGCGGTCGTCTCGTCTTCCTCTGCAACAGCCCGCTCTCCATCCTCTGCTCGCCCGACGACGGTCCAACGGAGGAGCGCCTCCTGCGCCCTCAGTTCGGGATGTACCGGCTCGAGTGGCCCGGCGAGAACGAGGGGGTGAACTTCCACCTCCCCCACGGGCACTGGATCGCGCTCCTTCGCACGAACGGCTTCGAGATCGAGGCGCTCGTCGAGCTGCGAGCGCCCGGCGACGCGACGGATCATCCGTACTACGACTTCGTGCCGGCCGAGTGGGCGAAGCGCTGGCCGGCCGAGGACCTCTGGAAGGCGCGGAAGGCGGCATGAGCGCGCCGGCCGCGCCGCCGCTTCTCCTCGCCTCGACGTCACCCCAGCGCCGCGCCATCCTTGCGCAGCTTCGGCTGCCGTTCGATGTCGTCGCGCCTCGCTACGAGGAGCGCGCGGAGGGCGGTCGCCCTGCCGAGCTCGTCCGCGAGCACGCGCTCGGGAAGGCGCGCTCGGTCGCGAGCGAGGCGGGCCGACGCCCGGTCGTCGGCGTCGACACGATCGTCCACTGCCGCGGGCGAATCTTCGGGAAGCCTCGGACGGCGGAGGAGGCGGCGGAGACGCTTGCGACGCTCGCGGGCGACGTCCACGACGTCGTGTCCGGGCTCGCGCTCGTGACGCCGGGCTGGGAGCTCGTCGAGCACGACGTGACGCGCGTTCGGTTTCGCGCCCTCACCGCGCGCGACGTCGCCGGCTACGTCGCCGCCGGCGAATGGGAGGGCCGAGCCGGCGCGTACGCGATTCAGGGTCTCGGCGCCGCACTCGTCGAGCGAATCGAGGGCGACTACCTGAACGTCGTCGGGCTTCCGGCAGCGGTGCTCGTCCGGATCCTCGCCGAGCGCTTCGCCGGCACGTACGGATTCGGGTGAGCGGCCGCCGCCGCTCGACGCGATGAAATTGCTGCACCGGTTAGACTTCCCCGCCTTGCGATGAGCCTCCTTGGGTACATGAGCGGGCTCGGCGGGCGTGAGATCGCCGTCGACCTCGGAACGGCGAACACGCTCGTGTACGTGCGCGGCCGCGGCATCGTCCTCTCCGAGCCGTCCGTCGTCGCGATCGACCAGCGCTCCGGCGAGGTGCACGCGGTCGGGATCGAGGCGAAGCGGATGCTCGGTCGGACTCCGGGGACGATCAGCGCGATTCGTCCGCTAAAGGACGGCGTCATCGCCGACTTCGACGTGACGGAGCAGATGCTTCGGCACTTCATCCAGAAGGTGCACCACAACCGCTTCGCCCACCCGCGCGTCGTCGTCTGCGTCCCGAGCGGGGTGACCGGCGTGGAGAAGCGGGCCGTCGAGGAAGCGACGCTGAGCGCGGGCGCCAGGCAGGCCTACCTGATCGAGGAGCCGATGGCCGCCGCGATCGGCGCCGGCCTTCCCGTCTCCGAGCCGACCGGGAACATGATCGTCGACATCGGCGGCGGGACGACGGAGGTGGCCGTGATCTCGCTCGGCGGGATCGTCGTCTCGCAGTCGATTCGCGTCGGCGGGGACGAGATGGACGAGGCGATCATGAGCCACATCAAGAAGGAGTACAAGCTCCTCATCGGTCAGCAGACGGCCGAAGAGCTGAAGCTCGAGATCGGCTCCGCCTGGGATCTCCGGGAGGAGGTCAGGGCCGAGGTCCGCGGCCGCGACATGCTGACCGGCCTCCCGAAGACGATCGTCATCACGTCCGAGGAGATCCGCCGGGCGCTCGACGAGCCCGTGAACCAGATCCTCGACGCGATCAAGTCGACGCTCGACAAGACGCCGCCCGAGCTCTCCGCGGACATCATGGATCGCGGCATCGTGCTCGCGGGCGGGGGCGCGCTCCTCTCCGGCCTCGACGTTCGCCTCCGCGAGGAGACCCTCATGCCCGTCCACCTCGCCGAGTCTCCGCTCACCTGCGTCGCGGTCGGGTCGGGAAAGAGTCTCGAGGAGTTCGAGGCGATCCACCGCTCGGCGAAGGCGCGCCAGCGGAACGGACGCGCGCGCCGGTAGGAGGGATGGCGGAACCCGACGGTTCCGTCTGCGTTTGGCCAGCCCTCCTGCTAGCGGCTGACGCGGCTACCGCGTTCCGTTGCCTTTAGACTTTCGCCCCCGTGCCCCGGGAACGCACAGCACGGCTCCCCGTCCTGACTCCGTCCGTCCCCCGCGTAGACGGAAGCCGGGGGAGAAGCGGCGGCCCGGTGAGCGCCCGCGCGGTCGCTGTGGCGCTCGTGCTCGTCTCGCTCGCCCTGCTCACGGTGTACTTTCGGGAATCGTCCGGTGGCGCGCTCCACGGCGCTCAGCGGATCGGAGCGAGCGTCCTCACGCCGTTCGAGGTCGCGGCCGAGCGGGTGGCACGTCCCTTCCACGACGCGTACGGGTGGGCGGCCGACCTCGTCGGGGCGAAGAACGAGAACGCGCGGCTCCGCCAGGAGCTCGAGCTGCTGCGCCAGCAGGTGATCGAGAACGAGGCGGCGGCGGCCGAGAACGAGGAGCTCCAGCGCGCGCTCAACTTCGTCCAGGGACCCCGCTTCCCCGACGGCTTCGAGCCCGTCGTCACCCGGATCATCGTGCAGCCGCAAAACGTCTTCCGCCAGGAGGTCGTGGTCGCGGCCGGGTCGTCGGACGGGATCCGCGTCGACGACCCGGTCGTCGCCGCCGAGGGCCTGGTCGGGACGGTGATCGAGGTGACGCCGCACGCGGCGAAGGTGCGGCTCCTGACGGACGAGCAGAGCGCGGCTTCGGCGACCGTCTTCGCGACCGCCGCGGCAGGGATCGTGCTCCACGGCCCGAGCGAGGAGTCGCTCGTTCTCGACCGCGTCCCGAAGGAGGAGGAGGTGAACGAGCGCGACATCGTCGTCACGGCGGGGTCGCGGATCGCCAAGTACCCCTCGCTCTTCCCCCGCGGCATCCCGATCTGCGTCGTGACCGCCGTCAGCCAGCGGGACATCGACGCGTACAAGACGATCCAGTGCGACCCGCTCGTCGACTTCGGGTCGCTGCACGAGGTGATCGTGCTCGTCGAGAAGGGGAGGACGCCGTGACGGCGCCGGCGCTCGACGCGCTGAAGGCGTTCGCGCTCCTGCTCGTGATCGCACTTCTCCAGGTCGCCACCTTCACGCCGCTCGAGGTCGCGCGCGGGCACCCGGACGTCGTGCTCGTCGTCCTCGTCGCGCTCGCCCTCCTTCGCGGGCCGCTCCTCGCCGCCCTCGCGGGGTTCTGGGCGGGGCTCGTGATCGACATGGCCGCGCTGCAGACGCTCGGCCTGACCTCGCTCCTCCTCACGCTCGCGGGCTACTACGCGGGCCGGTTCGGCGAGGCGACGACGAGGAGGTCGCCGCATCCGCCCGTCGTGGCCGTCGCGCTCGTCACGGTCGGCGTCGTGATCGGATCCGGGCTCGTGAACTTCCTGCTCGGCCAGGGAGTCTCGGTCGCGACGCTCCTCGTCGACGTCCTCCTTCCGACGCTCGCCCTGAACGTGCTCCTCGCGTACCCGCTCTATCGTTTCGTCGCGCGCCTCTTCCCGGTCACGCCGCGAGGACGACGGGAGGCCGCCGCGCTTGTCTAGCCTCCCGAGCTTCCTCCCTGGTGACCCGCGCGTCGAGGAGCCGTACCGCGTCACGCCCGGGATGGCGGTCCGGATCGCGATCCTCGGGGCGATCGCGATCGCGTTCTTCGCTGTTCTCTTCTTCCGGCTTTGGGCGCTCGAGATCATCTCCGGCGATCGCTACCTCGAGGAGGCGCGGAACAACCAGGTACGCGTCTTCCGCACGCAGGCCCAACGCGGCGCGATCCTCGATCGCGACGGCGAGCTCCTCGTCTCGAACCGCGCTGGGACGCTCGTCCAGATCTGGCCGGCCGCGCTCGAGGATCTCCCGACCGCGCGGCGCCTCTCCATCCTCCGTCGCCTCGCGGCCCTCTTCGACACCTCCGTCAAGGAGATCAACGGCGCCCTTCGCCGCGGGAAGGCTGATCCGCTGACACCGGTGACGATCCGGGAGAGCGTCCACGACGAGAAGGTGAAGTACCTGCTCGAGCACCAGGCGAAGTTTCCCGGCGTCCAGGTGACGCAGACGCAGCTTCGCCGCTACGAGCACGGCTCGCTCGCGGCCCACGCGTTCGGCTACGTCGGCGAGATCAGCCCCGACCAGCTCGAGGAGCGGGCGGGGCGCGGGTACGCGGCGGGCGACCGAATCGGGCAGGCGGGCGTCGAGGCCGCATTCGATCGCTACCTGCGCGGCGTCCCCGGCGAAGGTCAGGTTCGCGTCGACGCGCTCGGGCGGATCACGAGCAGCCGCGAGTTCAGCCGTCTCCCCGAGCCGGGCTATTCAGTTCGCCTCACCCTCGACCTCGAGCTACAGCGCGCGGCCGAGGACGCGCTCCGCTACGGGATCCGGCTGGCGCGCGCGGGCGGGGAATGGGCGGCGGACGGCGGGGCGATCGTCGCGATGGAGCCTCAAACGGGCGAGATTCTCGCGCTCGCCTCGAACCCGACCTTCGACCCCTCCGTCTACGTCGGTCGGGTCGAGCCGAAGGCGCTTCGGCGGCTCGCCGACCCCGCGGCCAACCACCCGACGCTGAACCGCGCGATCGCGGGGGTCTATCCGCCGGGCTCGACCTTCAAGCCCGTGATCGCGCTCGCGGGGATGCAAGAGCGGTTCCTGAGCCCGTCCGAGGTGATCCAGTGCACCGGGAAGATCGAGATCGGCGCGGACAAGCAGGTCTTCACGAACTGGGATCCCTACAAGAACGAGCCGATGCAGCTCACGACCGCGCTCGCGAACTCGTGCGACACGTACTTCTACCAGGTCGCGCTTCGCGCCTACGAGCGGCCCGACTCCCCCATCCAGAGATGGGCACGTCGCCTCGGCTTCGGCCATCAGAGCGGGATCGAGCTGGGCCCCGAGGCGGAAGGGCTCGTGCCGACGCCCGCGTGGCGGCGGCGGGCGTTCACGGGGGTCGACCGCGTGTGGACGAGCGGCGATTCCGTCCAGCTCGGGATCGGGCAGGGGGACGTCCTGGTCACGCCGATCCAGATGGCGCGCTTCTACTCCCTCCTCGCGAACGGCGGAGAGCTTGTCCAGCCGACGATCATCAAGGAGGTCGAGCAGCCGGCGACGGAGGGCCAGGAGCCGGTTCCCGTTCGCACCTTCCGGCCGCCCGAGCCGACGGATGTCGGGCTCGACCCGGCCGCAGTGGCCGCCGTTCAGCGCGGCCTGTACGAGGCGACGCACGCCCCGTACGGGACGTCGACGAGCGTCTTCGCGGACTTCCCGGAGCCGATCGCGGGCAAGACCGGAACGGCCGAGAAGTACGTCGAGCTCCCGGGCTACAAGGGCCTCCGAGATCAGTCGTGGTGGTGCGGCTGGGGCCCGTACGGCGATCCGAAGCTCGTCGTCTGCGCGCTCATCGAGAACGGCGGGCACGGGGGAGAGGCCGCGGCGCCCGCCGCCCTCAAGGTCTTCGAATCGTTCTTCCACATCGAGCCGGGGTCGTACGCGTCGGGCTCCGTGGAGTCGGACTGATGGCGGTCCGGGTCGAAGCGCAGCCCGCCTCCCTCAGCTCCGAGGCGGGCGCGATCGTCCGCCGGCTCGACTTCATCCTGCTCGCCGCCGTCGGCGGCCTGGTTGCCTACGGCGTCTGGGTCCTTTCCGCCGTCTCCCGAAACGACGTCCCCGGCGACCCCGACTACTACGTCGTACGCCAGGGGGTGAACGTCGCGCTCGGCGTCGTCGGCTTCATCGTCGCGACCGCCGTGAACCCCGAGGTCTACCGGCGCCTTCGCAAGCCGCTCTACCTCGGACTTCTCGCCGCGCTTGCGATCGTGTTCGTCGCCGACGCGATCCGGGGGACTCAGCGGTGGATCGACATCGGCTTCTTCCAGATCCAGCCCTCCGAGCTCGGGAAGATCGCGCTCGTCCTCGTCGTCGCCGGCTACCTCGCGGATCGCTCCCGGAGGCTCGGCGAGTGGCGAACGACCCTGACGGCGGTCGGGCTCGCCGCTCTCCCCGCGTTCCTCGTCTTCGTCGAGCCCGACTTCGGCACGACGCTCGTCTTCTGCGGCGCCGTCGCCGCGGTGCTCTTCCTCGCCGGGACGCCCTGGTCGCACCTCGCTGCGCTCGCCGGTGCGGCTGTCTCGGGAGCGCTGGCCGTGCTCTGGCTCCTCCCGGCGGGGGGCGTCGACGTCCTGCGCCCGTACCAGGTCGAGCGTTTGACGGGGTTCCTGAATCCGGACCTCGAGCCGAGCGGGGCCACCTACAACGTCACCCAGTCGATCACAGCGGTCGGGTCCGGCGGTCTCGACGGGCGGGGCGTAGCCGGGGCGACGCAGACGAACATGAACTACCTGCCCGAGCACGCGACCGACTTCGTCTTCTCCGCGCTGGCCGAGCAGCGGGGCTTCCTCGGCGCCTCCCTCCTTCTCCTGCTCTACGCGATCGTCGTCTGGCGGGGGGTGAAGACGGTCGCGCTCGCGCCGAGTCTCTACACCGCCACCGTCGCGGGCGCGATCGTGTTCGCGTTCGTCCTCCAGATCTTCGTGAACGTCGGCATGACGATCGGCATCGCGCCGATCACCGGGATCCCGCTTCCGTTCGTGAGCTACGGCGGGAGCTCGATGATCGCGTGCCTCGCGATGATGGGAATCCTCGAGGCGATCCACGCGCGCGGGCGCCTCGCCGGCAGGGCGTAGCGCGCCGAGGCACGTAACAGCCTGCTACTTGCTCTCGCGGGAGCTGGAGGCTCCGCGGGCGTTCTCACCGGCATCGCGCCGTCCGGCTCCGGTCCTAGCCTTCGGCCATGCCGACCGAAAACTCGCGTGGGACCGAAGAGGCGCTCGCGATCGAGGAGGCGGATGCGTGGTTCGAGTACCTCGAGGCCGTGCGCACGCATTCGCACACCGCTCACTACGAGGATGTCGAGCCGTGGGCCTGGGCACGCCTGACCCAGCGTCTCCGAGTCGTCGAGGCCGGTCGAACCGAGGTTCGTCCCGCCGCCGCTTAGGAGGACCCCCGGGGAAAGCGGACGCTTCCTACGGGCCGCTGCTACCCTGGAACGAGATTCGTAGGGCGCGCCGAGCCTGGTCGGCGCGAGCGCGCCGTAACCATCCATGGATTCGAGGCCGAGACGCTTGCGATTCGCGCCGTCCGAACGGACGAGCGAGCGTTCGCGCGTGCGCCCGAAAGGAGTAGGACGTGCTGCAGTGGTTTCGCAAGAAGCTGCGCGCCGCGGAGGCGGCTGCGCCGGAGGCGCCCGTCCCCACGGCGCCGAGCGAGGAGGAGCCCGAGCTCTCTAACGTCGCGGCCGCGGCGGAGGGGGAGCGGACGAAGCGACGGCGCCGAGGAACGCGCGGGGGACGAGGGCGGAGAAAGACGGCCGAGCCGGTGGCGCCCGCGGCCGAAGGGCCGGCGCCGGAAGAGCCGAAAAGCGACGGGACGCCGAAGCAGGCCCGCCGCCGGCGGCAACCGACCAGGCGGAGCGGTAGCTCCGCCACGCGCGTCGCCCGCCCGGCGGCGCGCAAGGAGATCCTCGTCTCGGTCGACGTCGCCGAGCAGCGCGTCGCCGTCCTCGAGGACGGGAAAGCGGTCGAGGTCTACCTCGAGCGGCCGGGCCGCCGCTCGATCGCGGGGAACGTCTACAAGGGAGTCGTCGACAACGTCCTCCCCGGAATGGAGGCGTCCTTCGTCGACATCGGCCTCGACCGGAACGGCTTCCTCTACGTGGACGAGATCGTCGTCCCGGAGCTGGAGGGGAAGCGGCACGGCCGCCGGATCCAGGATCTCATCCAGCGCGGCGAGGAAGTGCTCGTCCAGGCGGTCAAGGACCCGATGCGGACGAAGGGCGCTCGCCTCACCACGGACATCTCGCTTCCGGGTCGGTTTCTCGTCTACACCCCCTTCGGCGAGGGGATCGGCATCTCGCGGCGACTCGAGGACGCGGAACGCGACCGGTTGAAGGCGATAACGAAGGAGCTCGACTTTCCGGAGGGCGGAATCATCGTGAGGACGGCCGCCGAGGGCGCGTCCAGGGAGGAGCTCGAGGGCGACCTCGCGCTGCTCCGAAAGCTCTGGTCGACGTTGCAGGGCCGGGCCGCGCGAGCGAAGCCGCCCGCGCTCGTGTACCAGGAGGCGGAGCTTCCGCTTCGCATCATCCGCGACCTCTTCATCCGCGACTTCGAACGCGTCCTCGTCGACCACGAGCGGACGTATCGGCGGATCGTCGGCTACCTGAGGCGCACGTCGAAGGAGCTCGCCGAGCGAGTCGAGCTCTATAGCGGCAAGGAGCCGGTCATGGAGAAGCACGGGGTGGACGCCGCGGTTCGCTCGACGCTCGACCGTCGCGTCGGCCTGCCCTCGGGCGGCTACCTCGTCTTCGACTACGCCGAGGCGTTCACGATCGTGGACGTAAACACGGGGCGGTTCGTCGGCGCGCGCGGCAAGACGAGCGGGGCGCGGCTCGAGGACACGATCACGAAGAACAACCTGGAAGCGGTCGAGGAGGTCGTCCGGCAGCTTCGCCTCCGGGACGTCGGCGGGATCATCGTCATCGACTTCATCGACATGGCGAACCCGAAAAACCGCGAGCTCGTCGAGGAGGCGCTCAAGCGCGAGCTCGAGAAGGACCGGACGAAGACGTACGTCGTCGAGATCTCGCCGCTCGGTCTCGTCGAGATGACGCGCCAGAACGTGACGGACGGGCCTCGCGAGATTCTTACGCACACCTGCCCGACGTGCGACGGCGACGGCGTCGTCGTCTCGGACGAGACGCACGCCGTGAACGCCGAGCGCGAGCTCCGCCGCCTCGCCGCGGCATCGCGAAACCAAGCGTTCCGGATCGAGCTCAATTCCCGGATCGCCGCCCTCCTTATCGGGCCCGGCGCGTCGCGACTCGCCGAGCTCGAGCGCGAGACGGGCCGCCGGTTCTACGTCGAGACCCGCGACGACGTTCCGCCCGATCACGTCGTCCTCCTCGAGCGCGGTCCCATTTCCCGCCTCGAGGCGAAGCAGCTGCCGGTCGCGGCGGGCGACGAGCTCGAGCTCCGGCTCGAGGAGGAGGACGCACAGATGAGCGGCGATGCGG
>JALZFU010000309.1 GCA_030861385.1 Actinomycetota bacterium | reverse complement strand
TCCTCGATCGTGGCGTTCGCGCGTTCGGCCATGAAGCGTTGCGCAGCCGGCGTGATCGTCCTGTCCCTGGTCCCGAGGAGATACCAGGATGGGATCGTCTTCCACGCCGTGGCGCTCGTCGGGGCACTCGCCGCCGCGAGCGAGAGCGGACGCTGGGTGACCGCGAGCACCGCCGCACGCTTCTTCGAGAGATCGCCGGCAAGCGTCTCTCGGAAGTTCTCGGGCTTGATGTAGATGTCGACGTCGGTGGCGCCGAAGGGCGGGTATCCCTTGAACTCGATCGAGCTCGGGATGAGGGTGCCCTCGCCGGCCAAGTGCAGGATGTCCTCTCCGACGTCGGGGACGAAGCCGTTGACGTAGACGAGTGCGTCGACGTCGGGATTGCCTGCGGCCGCGTTCGTGATCACCACTCCTCCGTAGGAGTGGCCGACGAGGACGAAGGGCCCCTTCTCCTGCGCGAGGATGCTCTGGAGATAGGCGGCGTCACCGTCGAGCGAGCGGAGCGGGATAGCAGGCGCGAGCACGCGGTACCCGTCCTTCTGCAGGCGTTCGATTACCCTGCTCCAGCCGGATGCGTCGGCCCAGGCGCCGTGGACGAGCGCCACGGTTGGCTTTGCCGCACCGGAGGCTGACGCTGAGGCTGCTCGGGGCGACGCCGTAACTGAGGCCGCTCGCGTCGACGCGGTCAGCAGGAAGAGCACACTCAAGCCGATGAGCGCGGCGAGAGTTGTGAGCAGAATCGAGGTCTGCGCCGATCGCCTCGCAGCCTGTGCGAGCATCGAAGTACTCCTTCGTTGGATGAAATCGCCTTCGATGGACGGCCGCGGCGTCATGCCTTCGTGGTGGCGTCGGCGGTCTTCGCGGTCGCGTCGAGCACGCCGTCGAGCCAGCCGTCGATGGAGGCAGCGACCTCGTCCCAGCCTTCCGCTGCCATGAGCAGGTGAGGCCGCCCCTCGAACTCGACGTAGTCGGTCCGCGCCGGCGAGCGCTCGTACTTCTTGTACTGCTTCTTGGCGACCGAAGCAGGGACGGTGTGATCCTCGGTCACGCCGACGATGAGGAGCGGCGCGCGCTCGGCCTTCTCGAAGTCGATCTCGCTCGGCGCGTCCATCCGGAAGTTCGCGAAGCCGGCCTCGTAGAACACCTGCCCGCTCTCGGGAACGGCGTAGCGCTCGTACGCTGCCGCGGCGTCCTCCGGCGTGAACGTGTTTGCGAAGCCATACGTGAACTCCTCGAGCGTCAGGGTCACGACGCCGTGCCACTTCGACGGATGCGTGAGCGCCGGGGCGACGACCTTCAGTGTGGAGAAGGGCAGGACGAGGATGCCCTTCGGCGGCGCGGGGCTGATCGCCACGGCGGCGCGGCCGAGGCCGCGGTCGAGCAGGAGCTCGACGATGAGCCCGCCGAAGGAATGGCCGATCAGGACGGGCGGCTGGTCGAGCCCGCGGATCAGCGTCTCGTAGTGGTCGACGATCTCGTCGAGGCCGAGTCCCGCGAGCTCGTCCCCCTCGGCGCGAAGCTTCTCGACGTCTCCGTGCTTGCGCGGCCACTCGGGCGCCGAGACGGCGAACCCGCGCTCGTCGAAGTAGTCGGCGAAGTTCTCCCAGCTGCGGGCGGAGAGCCAGGCGCCGTGGATCAGCATGAGCGGGATCCGGTGGCGGTCTGTGCCATTCGTGGTTGCCATTTGCAGCCTCCGCGTTGGTTGACGCGGTGGACGCTACGAAGGCGAGGGGCCGGTCGCACCCGTGGGAGCCACTGGTCAACACCCTGGCCGTGCTACTCGCTCCTGCGAAACAGCGATAGGACGGGAGGAACACGTTGAGCACGTCGGGAAGATCGCCGCGCGAGAGCGGGGTTCACGCTCGTGCAACGGCGGGTTTGGGCAGTGGTGCGCCGACCGCGGACACGGAGGACAGAGCTCGCTACGTCGCGGCCGACGTGAGAGTGACGTCCCTCACAGGCTCAGCCCTCGACGAGTTGCTGCCCGCCGTCGATATCGAACGTCGCGCCCGTGATCGCGGTGTTCGCCATTACGTGCACGGCGAGCGCGGCGACGTCGGCCGGGCCGACGACACGTCGGATCGGCAGCATCGTCCGGAGCTGCGCGCGCCGCGTGTCGAGCCGGTCGCCGAGGATCGTCGCCGCGAGCGGCGTGTCGACGAACCCGACCGCGATCAGGTTGACGCGGATGGGCGCGAGCTGGAGCGCAAGGTTCCGCGTGAGAGCGGGAAGCGCGGCGGTGACCGGCCCGGTCCCCACGCGGCCCGTGACCGGGGGCCGGCCGCCGGTGCCGCCGATGAAGAGCAGCGTCCCGCCGGGGCGGACCTTGCCCATCGCATTTCGAGCAAGGTGGAGCGGCAGCCAGAGACGTGCGTCGGCGTCACGACGGCCCTCTTCGACGTCCCAATCGGCGAGCGCCGCGTAGTAGGGACCGGGGCCGGTGACGAGCACGTGGTCGACCGGCGACGGCAGCGCGTCGAAGAACCTCTCGAGCCGGTCGAAGTCCGTGGCGTCGAAGGCTGCGATGCTCGCCTGGAGCTCGAGCCCGACGGTCTGGAGACGATCCGCATTGCGCGCCGTGACGATCACGTCGGCACCTTCCGCGCGAGCGCGCCGGGCCGTCTCGAGTCCGATCCCCGAGGTGCCGCCGACGACCACGACCGTCTGCTCGGCAAGCTCCGGCTCCCGCCCGACAGGGACGGTCGTCGGCCCGCTGGTCACCGTTCCTCGCCGACGGGCGGCGCGCAGCCACGATGCAACGGCGGCGGTGCGAGCAACCGCACGCCGATCCGCTCGTCGAGGCCGACCAAGCCCGCGCTGCGCGCGCCCGCCGCCGAGATCGTCGCGATCGAGATCATCGCCGGCTCAAACCCGCTCGCGAGCGCCTGCTGATAGCGCCTCCATGGGTCGTGTCGGAACGAGCCTCGCGTCGGAAACGAGCCTCGGTCGGAATGAGCCTTGCGCTACGAGCGTTGCACCGCGCCAGGGAGACTCACTGGTCGACCCCCTGGTCACCCTCCTCGGCCGCAAGGAGAGATCTTCGCGTTGTGCAGGTGTACGATCGCTCGGAAAGGGACGATTGCGCTCCAGGGAGGCCGCCGCTGAGGCTCCTCGGACGTCGCGGCGAGTATGAGGCGCTCGATCGGCTCTTGGCCGACGCAGTCGCCGGTCGGAGCCGAGTCACGGTCCTGCGGGGCGAGGCGGGCGTCGGCAAGAGCGCGCTGTTGCGATACCTGTCCGACCGCGCCGTCGGCTACCGCGTCGCGACCGCCGTCGGCGTCGAGTCCGAGATGGAGCTCGAGTACAGCGGCCTTCATCAGCTGTGCGCACCCATGCTCGATTACCTCGATCGGCTACCCACCCCGCAGCGCGAGGCGCTCGCGACAGTGTTCGGACTGAGTGCCGGCCCCGCACCCGACCGGTTCCTGGTCGGGCTCGCCACGCTCACGCTGCTCGCGGACGTCGCCGAAAGGCAACCGCTCATCTGCATCGTCGACGACGCGCAGTGGCTCGACCACACCTCGGCGCAGATCCTCGGGTTCGTCGCCCGCCGCATGCAGGCCGAGCGGATCGCGCTCGTCTGCGCGGCGCGCACGGGCACGGGCGACGATGTCCTCGCCGGGCTCCCTGAGCTCTTCGTCGGCGGTCTCGGCGAAAGCGATGCGCGCGCGCTGCTGCTCGAGAATGTGCACGGCCCGCTCGACGCCGCGGTCTGCGAGCAGATCGTCACCGAGAGCCACGGGAATCCGCTCGCGCTCCTCGAGCTTCCGCGCACCTGGAACGCCGTCGATCTCGCAGGCGGGTTCGGTTTTCCTGCCAGCCACCCCGTCGTCGGCAAGATCGAACAGAGCTACGCCCGTCGCCTCCGCGTGCTTCCCCCGGATACGCAGCTGCTCGTTCTCGCGGCGGCCGCAGAGCCGCTGGGCGACCCCGTGCTGCTCGGACGTGCCGCTGCGACCCTCCGGCTCGATATGGCGGCGGCCGACGCTGCAGTGGACGCCGGGCTGCTCCATCTAGACGCGCGAGCCGAATTCGCGCATCCACTCGTTCGATCGGCCGCGTACGGGTCGGCGGCCGCCGACGACCGCCACCGTGTGCATCGCGCTCTCGCCGAAGCTATCGACGCGGAAACGGATCCCGATCGGCGAGCCTGGCACCGTGCCCGGGCCACCGCTGGGCCCGACGAGGAGGTCGCCGCCGAGCTCGAACGCTCCGCCGGCCGCGCACAGGCTCGCGGCGGACTCGCAGCGGCCGCCGCGTTCTTGCAGCGCGCCGTCGCGCTGAC
>JALZFU010000295.1 GCA_030861385.1 Actinomycetota bacterium | reverse complement strand
GGGTCAGGTCGAGCGGCCCCGGACCGACGAGCGCGGCGTTTCTGAGGAGGGGCGGGCGCAGCCGGCCCTCGAGGTCGACGCCCCATCGGTTCCAGCCGAGGTCGCCGACGCGCCGGACACGACGACGAAGAAGCAGATGCACGACGACCCGACGAAGCTCGAAGGATCGGGCAACGAGGGCGGCGAGAGGTCGAGCGGCGAGGGCTCGGGCGGCCGGGGCGGCAAGAAGGGCAGGTCGTAGCCGTGTTTTCGCCCGCCTGGAGCACGTCCGCCTGCGGAGGTGTGTACCGATGCTGATGCCGAGGAAGACGAAGTTTCGAAAGCAGCACCGCGGACGGCGAGTCGGCGTCGCGAAGGGTCAGCAGCTCGTCAACTTCGGGGACTACGGCCTGAAGTCGCTCGACGCGGGGTGGGTCACCAACCGCCAGATCGAGGCGGCGCGGATCGCGATGACGCGCAAGATCAAGCGCGGAGGGAAAGTCTGGATCAACGTCTTTCCCGACAAGCCCGTCACCCAGAAGCCGGCGGAGACTCGGATGGGTTCGGGAAAGGGGTCGCCCGAGCACTGGGTCGCCGTCGTGAAGCCGGGCCGCGTCATGTTCGAGCTCGCGGGCGTCCCCGAGGACCTGGCGCGCGAGGCGATGCGACTCGCCGGGATGAAGCTGCCCGTGAGGACGAAGTTCGTGAAGCGAGAGGCGGAGCTCTTCGAGAACTGAGGCGTGCTAGCGAGCCCCAGAGAAAGGCTCGTGGCGGAGTCATGGTTCCCCCACGCTGGAGAGGCGGAGCTTTTGAGAACTAGAGAGCTGAGAGAACTTTCGGACGAGGAGCTTGAGCGGCGGCACGCGGAGACGCGGGAAGAGCTCTTCAACCTGCGCTTCCAGGCGGCGACCGGCGCGCTCGAGAACACGGCGCGCCTCTCGCTCGCGAAGCGCGACATCGCCCGCATCCTGACCATCCAGGCCGAGCGGGCGCACACGCCGGAGAGAAGGTAAATGGCACGACCGAGAAAGAAAGCCGAAGACGTCGTCCCGGACGAGGCTCCACTCGAGGAGCTGGTCGAGGCCGAGGAAGCCGTCGCCGGCAGCGACGCTGAGCCGGCCGCAGACGCCCAGGCCGAGCCCGTAGCCGAGGCGGAGTCCGAGCGCGCCGCGGAAGCAGAAGCCGAGCCCGCCGCCGAGCCGACAGCCGTCCCGGCGCCACGGAAGCCGCGCGAGTCGAGGGCCGCTCGCACCGTGAAGAAGAAGGCGCAGCAGGGCGCCCTGTCCCCGAGTGAGCGGGCGGCGATCGTCCGGCTTCCGAAGCCCGAGCGCGAGCGCGGGCAGCGCAAGGAGCGGCGCGGCGTCGTCGTCGGGAGCGCGATGGACAAGACGATCGTCGTGCGCGTGGAAACGGCGAAGCCGGACCCCCGCTACAAGAAGGTCGTCCGGCGCTCGACGAAATTCCATGCGCACGACGAGCGGAACGAGGCGAACGTGGGCGACGTCGTTCGGATCGTCGAGACGCGGCCGCTCTCGAAGACGAAGAACTGGCGCCTCGCCGAGGTGATCGAAGCGGCCAGATGAGAGCCCCACGCCTCATGGTTCGCAGGCTCGCCGCTGCAACGACGGCGAATGCTTCCTCCCGTCACCGCTCTCGCGTCGCGGGCGGCGGAGAGCGGGGCCCGCGTCCCAGCGTCATTTCCTGGTCGCCGTCGGTCTGCGAGGGGCGCGAGAGTCGATGATCCAGCAGGAATCGAACCTCCGCGTCGCGGACAACACCGGCGCGCGGTCTCTTCGGTGCATCCGCGTCCTCGGCGGCTCGCACCGCCGCTACGCACACGTCGGTGACGTGATCGTCGGGACGGTGAAGGTCGCGACGCCGCAGGGCGCCGTCAAGAAGGGGGACGTCGTGAAAGCAGTCGTCGTCCGAACGAAGAAGCCCTTCGGGCGCGACGACGGGACGTCGATCGCGTTCGACGAGAACGCGGCCGTCCTGATCGACAACCAGAACAACCCGCGCGGCACCCGCATCTTCGGCCCGGTGGCACGCGAGCTACGGGAGAAGAACTTCATGAAGATCGTCTCGCTCGCCCCGGAGGTGTTATGACGTGGCCCAGACGATGAAGGTCAGGAAGGGCGACCTCGTCCAGGTGATCGCGGGCAAGGATCGAGGCAAACAGGGCCGCGTTATCGAGTCCCGCCCGCGCGAGCGGCGCGTCATCGTCGAGAACCTGAACGTCGTCAAGAAGCACCGGAGGCCGCGCGCGCTGCGCGACGCGAGCCGAATGGGGCAGCCGCAGATCCAGCCGGGGGGCGTCTTCGACCTCGCAGCGCCGCTTCCGGTCTCGAACGTGATGGTGGTCTGCCCGACGTGCAACCGGGCGACGCGGGTCGGCTACGAGTTCCGCGAAGCGAAGGGCGGCACCGTCAAGGTCCGCGTCTGCAAGCGTGTCGACTGCGGAGAGGTTCTCGATCGATGACGAGCGGACGGGTTTCGGATCGCTGATGGCGACGGCGTCGAAGACACGGGAGACGTACGTCCCGCGCCTGAAGCAGCGCTACGACGAGGAGGTCCGTGACCGCTTGCGGGAGCGGTTCGGCTACTCGTCGGTCATGGAGGTCCCGCGCATCGACAAGATCACGCTCAACATGGGCGTCGGCGAGGCGAAGACGAACGCGCGCGCCCTCGACTCGGCGCTCGACGAGCTGACGCTGATCGCGGGCCAGCGCGCTCAGGTCCGGCGCGCGAAGAAGTCGATCGCGGGCTTCAAGATCCGGACCGGCATGCCGATCGGGGCGAGGGTCACTCTTCGCGGCGCCCGGATGTACGAGTTCCTCGACCGGCTCGTCTCGATCGCGCTCCCGCGCATCCGGGACTTCCGCGGCCTCGCGCCGGAGAGCTTCGACGGGCGCGGTGGGTACTCGCTCGGCGTGCGGGAGCAGATCATCTTCCCCGAGATCAACTACGACGACGTCGACACGATCCGCGGACTCGACGTCGCGATCACGACCACCGCGAAGACGGACGAGGAGGGCCTCGCGCTCCTGCGCGAGCTCGGCCTCCCGTTTCGTTGAGAGGAAGCAGGAGGAAGCTTGGCCAAGAAGAGTCTCATCGCGAAGGCGGGTCGCTCACAGCGTTTTCGGACGCGTCGCTACAGCCGGTGCAACCGCTGCGGCCGGCCGCGCGCCGTCTACCGGAAGTTCGGCCTGTGCCGCATCTGTCTGCGCGAGCTCGCGCACGACGGCGCGATTCCCGGAATGACGAAGTCGAGCTGGTAGGCCGCGGAATGCTCTCCTTTTTCCGCCGATTGGAAATGAGTTTCGTCGCTTCCGTCGCGAGGACGCAGCGTGCTCACTGATCCCGTCGCCGACATGCTGACCCGGATTCGGAACGCCAACAAGGCGCTGCAGCCAACCGTCGAGATGCCCACGTCGCGCATGAAGCAGGAGATCGCACGCCTCCTGGAGGAGGAGGGCTACATCCGCGGCTACCGCGTCGAGAAGGGCGAGTCGTTCGATACTCTCGTCGTCGAGCTCAAGTTCGGGCGGAACCGCGAGCGGGTCATCACCGATCTGAAGCGCGTCTCGAAGCCCGGGCGACGAGTCTATGCCCGCAAGGACCGTCTTCCGCGCGTCCTCGGCGGGATGGGCACGGCGATCCTCTCGACGTCGAGTGGGCTCGTCACCACGCGACGCGCGCAGGAGCTCGGCGTCGGGGGAGAAGTCGTCTGTTTCGTCTGGTGAAGGATTTTCGACCACTAGGAATGAAGCTCGGAGCCAAATCGTGAGTCGCATTGGGAAACAGCCGATCGCAGTCCCAGCAGGCGTCAGCGTCTCGATATCGCCCGGCCGCGTCATGGTGAACGGCCCGCTCGGCGAGCTCTCGGAGGATGTCCCTCCGCGGATCGCGGTCGAGCAGGGCGACGGCGCGCTTCTCGTCCAGCGCCCGACCGACCGGGGCGAAGACCGCGCGTTGCACGGCCTCACCCGATCGCTCGTCGCGAACATGGTCGAGGGCGTCACGAAGGGGTTCGAGAAGCGGCTCGAGATCACGGGAGTCGGCTACCGGGCAGCGCTTCGCGGGAGTGCGCTCGAGCTCGCTGTCGGCTACTCCCACCCCGTCGTCATGAATCCGCCGGATGGGATCTCCTTCGAGGTTCCGACGCCGACCGAGGTCGTCGTCAAGGGGATCGACAAGCAGCGCGTCGGCCAGGTCGCCGCGGACGTTCGCCGCGTCCGGCCGCCGGAGCCGTACAAGGGCAAGGGCATCCGCTACGCCGGCGAGTACATCGCGCGGAAGGTCGGGAAACGAGCCTGAGAATGCCGCGGTGTACTCCAGCGCTTCGCCTGCAGGAGACGGAATGGGGACGTTGACCACGCGCGACGCCCGCCTGCGCCGCCACCGGCGCATCCGTCGCGACATCGCGGGGACGGCGGAGCGGCCGCGCCTCGTCGTCTTCCGCTCGAACCGCGGCATCGAAGCGCAGCTCGTCGACGACGTCGAACGGAGGACGCTCGCGTCCGCGAGGCACCTCGGAGTCAAGAAGACGTTCAAGGGCACGAAGACCGAGCAGGCGGCCGAGGTCGGGAAGCTGATCGCCGAGTCGGCGAAGAAGGCGGGTATCGAGACGGTCGTCTTCGACCGCGGCGGCTACCTGTACCACGGCCGCGTGAGGGCGCTCGCCGACGCGGCCCGAGAGGGAGGGCTCCGGTTCTGATGACGGCGATCGACGTGCAGACGCGCGAGCTGAAGGAGCGCGTCGTCGAGATCAACCGTGTCGCCAAGGTCGTGAAGGGCGGACGCCGCTTCTCGTTCACCGCCCTCGTCGTCATCGGAGACGAGGTCGACCGGGTCGGCGTCGGTTACGGCAAGGCGCGCGAGGTGCCGCTCGCGATCTCGAAGGCCGTGGACGATGCAAAGAAGAACATCTTCGCTGTGCCGCGGCACGGGACGACGATCACGCACGAGGTGATCGGTGAGTTCGACGCGGCGCGCGTGCTGCTCCGTCCCGCGAGCGAGGGCACGGGCGTCATCGCGGGCGGTGGCGTGCGTGCCGTCCTCGAGCTCGCCGGGATCCGCGACATCCTCGCGAAGAGCCTCGGCACGCCGACGCCGATCAACATGCTCAAGGCGACGGTCGACGGGCTCAAGAAGCTGCGACGTCCCGACGAGGTCGCACGGATTCGCGGCAAGGCGGTGGCGGATGTCCTGCCCCTGCCGGCGCGGCGCGCCGACGCCGAGACGGAGAACCGCGCGGTCGCGACGGGGGTGGAGGAGCCGGGCTCGGGCGCCGCGGAAGCGGAGCGGAAGGACGAGCATGGCGAAGCTTAGGATCACTCAAGTTCGAAGCCAGATCGGTCAGACCGACCGCCACCGAGGCACGCTGCGCGCGCTCGGGCTGGGCAAGATCGGTCGAAGCGTGGAGCGGACGAACTCGCCGGAAACGCTCGGTATGCTCAGGAAGGTCCGCCACCTGGTGAAGGTGGAAGAGGGCTAGTCGCCATGCCTCCCGAGACGGACGATCCCATCCTCTCGAACATGCAGCCGGCCCAGAAGCGCAGGGCTCGCAAGCGCGTTGGTCGCGGCCTGGGCTCCGGCAAAGGCCGCTACGCCGGGCGCGGCATCAAGGGCCAGAAGGCGCGCTCCGGGTCGCACAACCTCCGGCCGGGGTTCGAGGGCGGCCAGATGCCCGTCTACATGCGCCTTGGCAAGCAGCGGGGTCCGTACTCGAAGGACGCGATGCCGATCGGCCCTCACCGGACCCGAACGCTCGCGGTGAACGTCGCCGACCTCGAGCGCGTCTTCGACGACGGCGCCGACGTGACGCTGGAAGCCCTCGTCGAGAAGCGCCTCGTGAAGAACGCGCGAGACGACGTGAAGATCCTCGGAAACGGCGACCTCCGGAAGAAGCTGCGCGTGACGGCGCACGCGTTCTCCGCGAGCGCGCGCGAGAAGATCGAGGCGGCGGGCGGGAGTGCGACCTCGCTCCGGGAGCCTCCGGACACGAAGAAGAGAGAGCGGCCAAGCACGGCGAAGGAGACGGACGCCCAGGCAGCCGGTGAGACGACGCGCGGCGCGAAGGGCGAGGAAGCGGCGCCAGATCCGTCGCTTGGCGAGACGACGGGCGCCGAGGAAGCACCCGAGGGCGAGGGGTAGATCTCGGTGTTCAGCTGGCTGACGAACGCCTGGCGGGTTCCCGAGCTCCGCCGCCGAGTCCTCTTCACCGCGTTCATCCTTGCCGTCTATCGGCTCGGAAGCTGGATTCCGACGCCGGGCGTCGACCCCGACGAGATCGAGAGCTACTTCTCCGGCCAGGGCGGCACGATCCTCGGCCTCCTGAACATCTTCTCCGGAGGCGCGCTCTCACAGTTCGCGCTCTTCGCGCTGGGGATCATGCCGTACGTCACCGCGTCGATCATCCTGCAGCTCTTGACCGTCGTCATTCCGCGGCTCGAGCAGCTGCAGAAAGAGGGCGAGGCCGGGTACGCCAAGATCAACCAGTACACCCGCTACCTCACCGTCGTGCTCGCGGCGCTCCAGGCTGCCGGCTACTCGTACCTCTTCGAGCGCCAGGGGGCGCTGCAGCTGACGCCGAGCCGCTTCATCCTGATCGTCGTCTCGCTTGCCGCTGCGACGACGCTCCTCATGTGGCTCGGCGAGCTGATCACGAAGCGCGGAATCGGGAACGGGATCTCGCTCCTCATCTTCGCGTCGATCCTCTCCGGGCTGCCGGGCGGAATCAGAGCGTGGTACGAGGGCGATTCGTTCGAGCGCCTCATGTTCCCGCTCATCGGCATCGCGATCATCGTCGCCGTCGTCTTCGTCCAGGAGGGCCAGCGCCGAATCCCGATTCAGTACGCGAAGCGGATGGTCGGCCGCCGGATGACGACGGGCGGAAGCACCTACATGCCGCTTCGCGTCAACATGGCGGGGGTCATCCCGATCATCTTCGCGGCCGCGATTATGGCCTTCCCGCCGACGATCGCCCAGTTCTTCCCGACGACGCAGACGTTCATCAACAGCCACTTCCAGCCGAGCGACATCGTCTACGTGCTCCTCCAGGCGTTCCTGATCGTGATCTTCACCTACTTCTACACGGCCGTTCAGTTCAACCCCGTCGACCAGGCGGACAACCTCCGAAAGCACGGCGGCTACGTCCCCGGCATCCGGCCGGGCCCGCCGACCGCCCAGTACCTGGACCGCGTCCTCACCCGGCTCACGCTTCCGGGGTCCCTCTACCTCGCCCTCGTCGCCACCCTGCCTACTCTCTTCATCCGCTACGGCGGGTTCTCGCAAGCGACGTCGGCGGCCCTGGGCGGGACATCGATCCTCATCGTGGTGGGCGTCGCGCTCGACACCATGCGGCAGATGGAGTCGCAGATGATGATGCGCCACTACGAGGGCTTCCTCCGGTGATCGGGACTCGAGCCCCCGCCTCCACGACGCCTCCCGCGGCCGCAAGCCCTTCCCGAGGCGTCGTTCTTTCTGCCTGCCTCGGTTTTCGCGCGCCTGAAACACGGCAGGGCGACCGGCCGAGCCACTGAGCGTGCCGCTCGACGTCGTGATTCTCGGCCCGCCCGGGGCCGGGAAGGGAACGCAGGGCAAGCGCATCTCAGCCGAGCTCGGGATCCCGCACGTGAACACCGGCGAGATGTACCGCGCGGCCGTCGCCGCCGGCTCCGAGCTCGGCGGGCGGGTGAAGCCGATCATGGACGCCGGCGACCTCGTTCCGGACGACCTGACGATCGACGTCGTGCGTGAGCGGCTCACCGAGGCGGACACGCGCGAAGGCTTCGTGCTCGACGGGTTCCCACGGACGCTTCGCCAGGCGAGAGCGCTCGACGAGATCCTGGGCGAGAGCGAACGCGAGCTCACCCTCGTCCTCGACTTCCAGCTTCCCGAGGAGCTCGCAGAGCAGCGGCTCCTGAAGCGCGCCCTCGAGCAGGGGCGCGAGGACGACACGCCCGAGGTGATCCATCGGCGGATGCAGACGATGAGCGTGCCCGACGAGCTCATCGCGTACTACCGGGCGAAGGGAATCCTCGTCGGAATCCACGCCGACCGGACCATCGACGAGGTCTTCGCCGAGGTGCAGAGCGTCCTCGGGGCCGCGGCCGCCCGATGATCATCCGCAAGTCCCCTGACGAGATCGAGGCGATGGCGCGCGCCGGCCGCTTGGTCGTCGAGACGCTCGGCGCGATCGGCGAGGAGATCCAGCCCGGAATCACGACGGCCGATCTCGACGAGTTGGCGGAGGAGTTCATCCGCTCGCACGGCGGCATCCCGACCTTCAAGGGATACCGCGGCTTCCCCCGCTCCATCTGCTCGTCACCGAACTCGATGGTCGTCCACGGGATTCCGGGCTCGTATCGTCTCGAGGAGGGCGACATCATGTCGATCGACGTCGGCGTCACCCTCGACGGATTCGTGGGCGACTCCGCCTACACGTTCCCGGTGGGCGAGATCGACGCCGACGCCCAGCGCCTCCTCGACGCCTGCCAGGCCGCTCTCGCCGCCGGGATCGCGGAGGCGCGACCCGGGAACCATGTAGGCGACATCTCGGCGGCGGTGCAGGTGACGAC
>JALZFU010000294.1 GCA_030861385.1 Actinomycetota bacterium | reverse complement strand
GTCTCGCGGCGCTCGCGGCGGTGACGGCCGGCGCGCTCACCGGCGCGTCGGCGGCGCTCGGTTGCGACCTTTCGTCCCTCCGCCCGGTCACCATCGGCCAGAACTCGTTCATCTACGCGGCGGACGGCTCCCTTCTCGGCGCGATCCCGGCCGAGAAGAACCGGCAGCCCGTCAAGCTCGCGAACGTCGCGCCGAGGGTGCGCGAGGCGGCGATTGCGATCGAGGATCGCAACTTCTACCACCACATCGGGATCGATCCCTCGGGCGTTTTCCGGGCGCTCTTCAAGAACCTCGAGGAGGGACGGATCGTCGAGGGCGGCTCCACGATCACGCAGCAGCTCGTCCGCAACCTCTACATCGGGAACGAGAAGTCGTTTGATCGCAAGCTGAAGGAGGCCTGTCTGGCCGTGAAGCTCGACGCGAAGTGGTCGAAGGAGCGGATCCTCGAGACGTACCTGAACCAGGTCTACTTCGGAAACCACGCCTACGGAATCGAGGCGGCCGCCCAGACGTACTTCTCGAAGTCGTCCCGCAAGCTCCGCCTCGCCGAGGCCGCCCTGCTCGCCGGGCTCCCGCAAGCGCCCTCCGTCTTCGACCCCTTCCATCGCGAGGTGGAGGCCGTGCAGCGGCGAAACGAGGTCCTGCGCGCGATGCTCGCGGCCGGCTACATCGGGCGGGCGCGCTACGCGCACGCCGTCGCGCGGCCGCTCGGCCTGAAACGGGGGAAGCTCTACACGAAGATCCGCGAGCCGTTCTTCTTCTCGTACGTCCGCGACGAGCTCATTCGGAAGTACGGCGTGAGCACGGTCAGGAGCGGTGGGCTCAAGGTCTATACGACGATCGACCCCCGCTACCAGCGGGCGGCGATCCGCGCGATCAAGTCGACCCTGCCCTATCCGTCGGATCCCGCCTCCGCCATCGTCTCGATCAACCCCGAAAACGGCGCGATCCGGGCGATGACGGCGGTAGCGCCGCGAAGGAAGAAGATCCAGTTCAACCTGGCCGCTCAGGGCAGGCGGCAGGCGGGCTCGGCGTTCAAGACATTCGTGCTGACCGAGGCGGTCGAGAAGGGAATCAACCCGAATACGACGCTGTACCTCTCGGCCCCGTTTCGATGGCAGCCGGACCCGACCTGCGACGAGGCGGCCGACCCGAACTGCGTTTGGGACGTCAAGACGTACGACGGGACGTACGTCGGGCCGGTCGACATCGCCTCCGCGACGCTCCGCTCGGACAACACCGTCTACGCGCGCCTCACGCTCGACGTCGGTCCGGAAAACGTCGTCCAGGTCGCCCACCGCATGGGGATCAAGACGAAGCTCCAACCCGTCGCGTCCATCGGCCTCGGCTCGAACTCGGTCTCCGTCCTCGAGATGGCGTCCGCGTACGCGACGCTCGCGGCCGGCGGCGTGTACTCCGAGCCGATGGCGATCCGCAAGGTGACGCTCGCGAACGGGAAGGTGGACGACCAGGCGGGCTGGGGGAAGCCACGCCGTCGCCGCGTCCTCCCCGACGGCGTCGCGTACGAGGTCACGAAGGTCCTCGAGCGGAACATCCAGGCGGGTACCGGGACCGGCGCGAACATCGACCGGCCGGCGGCCGGCAAGACGGGGACGACCGAGAACCATGCCGATGCCTGGTTCTGCGGCTACACGCCGAACCTCGCGACCGCCGTATGGGTCGGGTACCCGAACGCGCAGATCGAGATGTCGAACGTCCACGGGATCGCGGTCGCCGGCGGGACCTTCCCGGCGACGATCTGGAAGCTCTTCATGTCGGCCGCGCTCGCGAAGGTCAAACCGCTCGACTGGTCGCCCCCGGACGATCCGGTCGAGTGGAAGTCGTTCCACGGGCAGTACGCCTTCGAGGGCCCCGCGCCGAGCTCGACCGACGATTCGGGCTCCGTACCGACCCCCGAACCGCCCCCCTCGCCGCCGTCGACGACGACGAGCGCCTCTCCGCCGCCCCCGCCCCCGCCGACCGTCGCTCCCCCTCCGCCCCCGCCGACCGTCGCTCCGCCCCCGCCCCCGCCGACGGTCCCGCCCGTGGAGCCTCCGTCGACGGAGCCGCCACCGTAGTTTTCTCTCTCGGCAACGGAAGGCCCCGTTACCGTATACCGCCGTGGCCGAGTTGCTCCCCGTCGACGAGGCGCAGCGCCTGATCCTCGAGCGGGCGCGGCCGCTCGAGGGCGAGCGCGTGCCGATCGAGCGGGCCGCGGGCCGTGTCCTCGTCGAGCGGGCGGCGGCTGCGACCGACCTCCCGCCGTTTCCGAGCTCGGCGATGGACGGCTTCGCGCTTCGTGCCGCCGACACCGAGACGGCGCCGGTGACGCTCGCGCTCGCGCCGGGCGAGGT
>JALZFU010000293.1 GCA_030861385.1 Actinomycetota bacterium | reverse complement strand
GCTCCGGCCTCTCCCTTCGCGACCGGCTGACGGCCCGCGCCATCGTCACCCTCCTCCGCTCAGCCAGGCGCGATCCGCGTGTCTCGGCCCCCTTCTACCGCTCCCTCCCGCTGGCCGGTGTCAGCGGGACGCTCGAGGACCGGATGGAGCGCGGGCCCGCCTTCGCGCACGTGCGCGCGAAGACGGGGACGACGGAGAACGCGTCGGCGTTGTCGGGATTCGCGCGCCGGCGCTACGTCTTCTCGATCCTCCAAAACGGGAACCCGATCCCGTCCTGGTCGGCCCGCCGGGGCCAGGACCGCTTCGCCCAAATCCTCTCCGGCGCCTAACGGGCGAAGGTCAACGGCGGGCGAGCTCGGCGACCGCAGCGAGCGCTCGCTCGACGTCTTCCTCGGTGTTCGCGATGCTCGGGCCGAAGCGGAGATGCTGGATCGCGTACGGGGTGACGCTCGCGACCACCCCGTGGTCCTCGCGCAGCCGATCGACTGCCTCGGGGGCGGAGAGGCCCGCGACGTCGGCGCAGACGAGGCCCGCCGACAACGCGTCGTCCATCGGCGTCTTGACGGTGACGCCGTCGATCTCGGCGAGCCCACGCTTGAGCCGTCGCGCGAGCGCGTGGGTCGTCGCCGCGACCTTTGCGCGGCCGCCAAGCTGCTCGTGGAGCGCGAACGCGTCCGCGAGCGCCCAGCGGTGCTCGAAGGAGTGGAAGCCGCCCGGGGTCATGAGCGGTCCCGGCGGCGTTTCTTTCGGCGCGCGACGCTCGATCCAGGCGCGGTACGCGCGACCGTCGAACGTCGGGATCGTCGGCCGCAGGCGATCCCATGCACGCCGAGAGGCCCAAACGAGGCCCGTGCCGCGCGGGCCGAAGAGCCACTTGTGGCACCCGGAGACGAAGACGTCAGCCCCGAGGTCGACTGGTGACGCATCCTCGACGCCGAACCCGTGCACACCGTCGACCGAGAGGAGAACCCGCCCGCGTTCGCGACGCCGGCGGTTCACGCGCGCGACGACGTCCGCTATCTCGCGGAGCGGAAGCTTCACCCCGGTCGACGAGTGCACCCAGGTAAGAGCGAGGCATCGCGTGCCCGGACCGATCCCGTGGGACACGGCGGCCACGATGGCCTCCGCCGACGCCGCCTCGGGCTCCTCGTAGAGGCGAATGCGGCGAACCGTGATGCCGTCGAGCTCCTGACGGAGCCGGAGCGCCTCGTGCGTTGCGTAGAAGTCGTGCTCGGTCGTCACGACCTCGTCGCCCCGCTCGAGGCGAAGACGCGCGTAGACGAGCCCGAGCCCCATCGTCGTCGAGTCGGTGAGCGCCACGTGCTCGGGGTCGGCACCCAGATAGCCGGCGGCGGCGGCGCGCGCCGCCTCCTCGAGCGCGGTCTCGGACTCGCGAAGGTAGAGCGCTGCGTCGGCGTCGAGCTTGCGGCGATGCCGCTCGATCGCCTCGCGCACGACGCGTGGGTGCGAGGCGAGCAGAAAGGTCGTCAGGTTGACGTGGTCACGGTCGAGCGCGAAGAGGCGCTCGTCGCGCCCGGAAACGGATTCGCTCCCCGCCGCGGCCGCCGTGCCGTTGCGGTCGGCAACCTCGCGCGCGGCGAGGTAGCCGCCCGCCCCGGCCACGGAGGAGGCACCGACGACGAGCCCCCCGCGAACGAGAAGCGCACGGCGGTCGAGACGGCGGGGCGAGGAGTCGCTCACCGAATCCGCTCCAAGACGGCCAGCCGGGAGGAGGCAAGCGAGCGGGGGTAGACGGGAACGAACGCGCCGACGGGAACGCCGGAAAGGAGAAGCGGCGTCGGCCGGCGGCCGCGAGACGCCTCGCGCATGCCGTCCTTCTACACCGATCCCCGCGCTCGCGTTCCCGAGGGGAGCCGGCGTCGAGCCCGAGGCGGCCTCGAGACGACTCAAGACGAGTACGTGACCCGCTCCGCGGTGGTCTGCGAGCTCGACGTCGCCCATCCATGCGAGCTCGCATCCTCGGCGGCGAAACGCTGCCGGTTCTCGAGAAGCTACGTCTCTAGGAGGCGCTCGAAGGACGCCTCGTCGAGGAGCGGAACGCCGACCCGCTGCGCCTTCGCGAGCTTCGACCCCGGCTCCTCGCCGACGACGAGGCCGGTCGTCTTCTTCGAGACAGACTCGATGACGCGCGCTCCCTTCGCCTCGAGGGCAGTCTTCGCCTCTTCGCGCGACCACCGCTCGAGCGTCCCGGTGATGACATAGGTCTGCCCGGAGAGCGGCCCCTCGACCGGCCGCTCTTCCTCGCCGACCTCGAACCGAAGCCCGAGTTCGCGGAGCTCGGCGACGAGCCGGCGATTCTCTTCGTCGGCGAACCACTCGGCGATCGCCTCCGCCCGGTCGGGACCGATCCCCTCGACCTCCTGGATCTCCTCCTGACTCGCGTCGATCAGGCGGTCGATGGAGGCGAAGTGGCGCGCGAGGTTCACGGCGGTGACCCAACCCACCTGCGGAATGTTGAGACCGAAGAGGACCCGCGAGAAGGGCTGCTCCTTGGAGCGCTCGATCGCCTCGATCGCCTTCCGCGCCGAGATCTCGCCAAAGCCCTCGTACTCCACGAGCTGCTCGGGGGTCAGCCGGTACAGGTCGGGCATCGAGCGCAGAAGCCCTTCGTTCCAGAACCGGCGCACGAACTGCTCGCCCACGCCCTCGATCTCCATCGCCGCCATCACCCAATGGATGAGCGTCTCGAGCCCGCGAGACGGGCACGCCCGGTTGGGGCAGCGGTGCATCGCCTCGCCCTCCGGCTTCACCACCTCGGTCCCGCAGAGCGGGCAGTTCCTCGGCATGCGGAACGGGTTCGTCCCAGGCTCGTGCGGGAGTACCGGACCGACGACCTGTGGAATGACGTCTCCCGCGCGCTGGACGATGACGGTGTCGCCTTCGCGAATGTCCTTGCGGTTGATGTCCTCCTCGTTGTGGAGCGTCGCGGTCGAGATCGTGACGCCGCCGACTTCGACGGGCTCGAGCTGGGCCCAGGGGTTCAGGTTCCCTGTTCGGCCGACGCGGATGTGGATCTTCAGGAGCTTCGTCGGGGCCGTCATCGGCGCCCACTTGTAGGCGCGAGCCCAGCGCGGGCGGTCGTGGAGCGACCCGAGCCGGCGCTGCTGGTCGAGCGAGTCGACCTTGACGACGATCCCGTCGATCTCGTAGTCGAGCTCGACGCGTCGCTTCTCCCATTCGCGACAGGCACGCGCGACGGACTCGACCGACTCGTGCCGCTCGGCGAACGGGTTCGTCCGGAAGCCGCGCTCGCGGAGCCACTCGAGCGCCTGCGAGTGCGTCTCGAGCTCGACGCTGTCCCGGTATCCGAGGCCGTGGACCCAAATGGAGAGGTCGCGGGAGGCGGTTATGCGTGGGTCCTTCTGGCGAAGCGACCCCGCGGCGGCGTTCCGCGGATTCGGCGCCGTCTTCTTCCCCTCGGCGGCGAGGCGCTCGTTCAACCGGCGAAACCCGGAGAGCGGGAGGTAGACCTCGCCGCGCACCTCGAGGATCGCCGGCGGAAGCGCGCCGTCTTCCATCCGCATGCGGAGCGGGATCGCCTTGATCGTCTTCAGGTTCGGCGTCACGTCCTCGCCCCGGACGCCGTCCCCGCGGGTCGCGCCGCGTACGAAGACGCCGCCCTCGTACACGAGCGATACGGCTGAGCCGTCGATCTTGGGCTCCGTCACGTAAGCGACCCGCTCGTCGGAGTCGAGGCGCTTGCGGACGTCGTCGGCCCATTTCCGGAGCTCCTCCTCGTCCTTCGCCTTCTCGAGCGAGCCCATCGGCGCGAGGTGCTCGGTCTTCGGAAACGCCGCCGACGGCGCCGCGCCGACCCGCTGTGTGGGCGAGTCGGGCGTCGCGAGGTCGGGGTGCTCCCGCTCGAGCGCGACGAGCTCGTCGTACAGCCGGTCGTAGTCGGCGTCCGAGAGACTCGGGTCGTCGAGGACGTAGTACTCGTAGCTCGCCTGGTCGAGCATCCGGCGGAGCTCGGCGACCCGCTCCTCGACCGCCGCGATGGCCCTAGAGGACATTGAGGAGCTCCTCGGGCGATTGGACGACCACGTCGGCCCCCGCCCCGCGCAGCTTCTCCTCCGGGTGGATCCCGCCCCAGAGGACGGCGACCGAGAAGACGCCCGCCGCCTTCCCCGCCGCGACGTCGAAGGGCGAGTCGCCGACGAACGCGGCGGCAGCGGGCGTGCCCCCGAGCCGATCGAGGGCGAGGAGGACCGGCTCCGGATCCGGCTTGTGTCGCGCCGTATCCTCGGCGGTCACCACCGTGTCGAACCAGCGTCCGAGGTCGAGGACGCGGAAGGCGAGATCGACCGTGCGCCGGCGCTTCGCGGTGACGACGCCGAGCCGCCGCCCCTCCGAGCGCAGGCTGGCAAGCACCCGATCGACTCCCTCGAACGCCTCGAGCTCCTCGTGGAGCGGTGTGTTGTGCGCGCGGTACGCCTCGACGAGGTCCTCGACGCGCTCGACGTCGAAGACGCGCATCTGGTCGTGGATCGTCGCCCCTCCGACCGCCGCCACGAGCTCCTCGTCGGGAATCTCGCGCGCGAGGACGGTCCGGGTCGCGTGCCGGAAGGAAGCGAGGATCATCGCGCCGGAGTCGATCAGCGTACCGTCGAGGTCGAAGAGAACCGTGGGATGGCGCACCCCGAGTGATGCTAGTTGCCGGGACGGAGGTGGCTCGGGCGGCGTCCCTTCTCGTCTCGGCGCGTCTGCCAACCAGCCCTGAACGCACGACCGCGAGCGTCCTCAGCTCGCCTACGAGCGCGAGCAGGCCCTCCGCGCCGGGCGCTTGCGATCTCGAGAGGCGTCAGCCGGGAATAGCCGGGAGGCTCGAGGCCGAAGAGCAAGCGCGGGAGAGCACGGGAAGCGCGCGAGCGCTACCGGGCGATGTGAGGGTTCGACCCGGCGGGACGAGGGTCCCACGTGGCCGGTCGATTCCGCGAAAGAAGAAGGCGGAGAACGGTGTGCGAGTCGCAGCCGCGCTGGAGCAGGTCGGCCGCCTTCCCGACGCTGATCCCCGGAGTGGCGGCGATGGCGACCGCCGCCTCGGCGTCGCAGCCGACGTCGCGAAGCGCGTGATAGCGCGCCGCAATGAGTGCCTCCGCCTCCTCGCCCTGGAGTGCAAGGAACTCGTCTTCCGACGTGGTGAGATTTCTAGTGACCGTCACCGGCCCGCCTTTCCCGGCGGCTTCGTCTTTAGGAGGGAGAGGGGGCGAACCGCCGCAAGTTCGCCCCCCGACGTGGTGTCCCGGCCCCCGCCGCATCGGGGCCCGAATCACTCACTCGCCTCACGATCGGCGAGCGCGGCTGGTTCACTCCATCGCTCCGAAGGTGGTTCACCTGCTCGCTTCACGGCCGGCTTTCGGTCGATCGCCGAGCCCGGCCGGGCTCGGCGCGAGACCAGGTGCGTGCGCGCCTGCCCCGCGTACGCCTCATCCGCGGCGTTCGCGCGATTGGTGCTCGTAGTCGACGCGCTCGAGGTAGAGCCCCCACGGGGGAGCGGTCCCGCCGGCCTCGGCGCGCGGCCTTCCCTCGAGG
>JALZFU010000286.1 GCA_030861385.1 Actinomycetota bacterium | reverse complement strand
CCTCACGACCTCGCGCTCGCGGGCAGCGACCCGGCCGACGGCCGCACCGAGAGCGCCCTGAAGCTCTCGTATGTCCGCGAACGCGCGCTCGCGCTCTCGCTTACGCTCCTCGACGAGCGCGGCATGCAGCCGCCGGAGCCGCTCGCACTCCGCGCGCAGCCGCCCCACTTCCGAACGCGACTCACTCCTTCGGCGCTTCTCTTCCTCGGGGTCAGGCGGTTCCGGCAGGCGATCGGTGCCGGCCGCCCCGCCGGCACCCGGCGGGCCAGCAATGCGCTCGTCACCTCGCTCACCGCCGCCCTCCTTGATCCTCCGCGCCTGTTCCTTGGCAGCACGGTGCCTTGCGATTCGTTCGCCGAGTGCGCGCGCTCCTTCAGGGTCCATCGGGCTTGGCGTCCTCCGCGCCGAACCTCAGTCGGACTCGGCGACTCCTCGGAGCGTGGGCGTCGTGGCGCCGGCCGACGCCCTCCGATCGGCTAGGTCGTGGCCCCTTTGCGTCTAGTCGCGCGGCCGATGCGCGTCCGAGCTGGAGATCCACTCCGCCTCTCGTGTGCTCGCGACTGACGGAGGTGGCGAGGGCGCCGCTAATCCTCTTCCCACCGATGGACGCGCCAGGCTTCACGACTCGATCGCCAGCCTCTACCGCGCCGGTTTCGCGCTTGAACAACGCAGGACGCCGCGCAGTTCCCGACGGCGCGGGCGCTCCGGATCACTCGTCGGCGGGAGCTTCGGCGAGGAAGTCGAGGATCTCCGCCACGACACGATCGTCGTTGTCCTCCATGAGAAAGTGGCCCGCCTCGGGGACGATCGTCAGCTCGGCGGTGGAGATGTCTCCCGCCAGGCGCCTGCCGTAGCTTGCGGGTTGCCACTGGTCCTCGGCTCCCCAGAGGATCCGCACCGGCATCGTGAGCGTGCCGAGCGCGGGCGCGATCTCCTGAGTGTAGGCGGAGTCGTAATGGCGGACTTGGTGCTCGAAGAACGACACGAGTCCGAGCCGGGTGCGATGGGGCAGGAGGTAGGCCTCCAGCACGTCGCCGCTCATCCGTGCCGGATCGGCGACCGCCATCCGGAGCTGGCGCGTCAAGAGGGCCTCGAACTCCTCCATGGGCATGGCCGCGGAGTCATCGAGTCGTTCGCGGATGATCCTCTCCCACGTCTCGGAGGGCCACGAGTCGTAGCTCACCGTGTCGATCAGCATCAACCGCTTCAGACGGTGCGGCTGGCGGGTCGCGAAGATCTGGGCGATCGCCCCTCCGATGTCGTGGCCGACGAGGTTGAACTCGTCGATGTGCAAGTGAGTGAGGAGGCGGTCCAGCAGGACGGCCTGGCCGGCCACCGACGTGTCGCGGTCGACGGGGCGCTCCGAGCGCCCGTAGCCCAGGAGGTCGTAGGCCACCACGCGGTAGCCCTCCTCCTCGACGCTCGGGAGCACCTTGCGCCAGATGAACGAATGTGAGGGGGTACCGTGCAGGAACACCACCGGTTCACCCAGGCCGCGGCTCCGATAGGCGAGTCGCACGCCGTCGACGACGGCCATCTCATCCAAGAGGTTCACTTCGCTCCTTTCGGTTCGAGGGTGATGTTCCCCGGCTCGGGTCCCCCTCACCACGTGGATCGACGGATGGCGCGAAGCATGTTGCGATGCCCTCGACGGTCGCGCTGAGAGCGCGCGCTCCTAGGCCGCGGGCTGCGCGGGCGCGGGCTTCGCGCGCGCCTCGAGCAAGACGGCCGCGAGCACGATCGCACCGCCGACGAGCGTCGCCGCCGACGGGCGCTCGGAGAGAAACGCCCACACCCAGAGCGGGCCGAGCACGATCTCGAGCAGCGTGATCAGGGCGACTTCTCCGGCGGGGATCAGGCGGCCGCCGATCGTGAGGAAGACGAAGCCGAGCGCGATCTGGGTGATGCCGAGCGCCGCGAGCAGCGTCAGATCGTGAAGCCCGGCGGCCCCGGGAGAGGCGAGCGGCCCGACGGCGAGCACGACCAGGAGCTGCGCGAGCAACGTCGCCGGCGCCATCGAGACTTGCCGGCGGTGGCGGGTCAGTACGAGGGTACCCGCGAAGGACACGGCCATGACCAGGGAGAGGGCCTGGCCGAGCGCGCTTGGATGACCGGGCCCGCCGACCATGATCCCGACGCCGACGAGCGCGATCGCCATCGCGATCCACGTCCGGCGGTCGACGGGGTCGCCGACGAGCGTCCCAAGCGCGGCCGCGAGGATCGGCGCGAGCGCCTGCAGGAAGAGCACGTTCGCGACCGAGGCGTGGTTGAGGGCGGCGATGAAGGACGCCGAGGACGCCGCGACGAGCGCCACCACCCCGAGGCCGGGGAGCCCGATCGCGCGGAACGCGCGCATCGTCTCGCCGCGCTCGATCGCCGCGATGTACGCGAGGAGAGCGAGGGCCGCGAAGACGGAGCGTCCCGCGACCTGGGTCGCCGTGTCGACCGAGAGCGCGCGCTGGAAGAGGCCCGCTGTCGACCAGGCGACGGCGGCAAGCGCGACGAACACGCGTCCCTTCTGCGGGTCGCTCATCGGCGCCAATCAAATACGGCTGCCGATCTCGAGCGACTCGTCCGGCGTTAGGTCGCAGCGAGCCCGCGTCGGGCCGCCGACACCCACGATGAACCCGCGCTGAGGCGCGGCCCACTCTCGCCTGCTTACGTAGGAGTCAGCCAGGAAGCCCGTGTTCGCGCGGGCGACGGTACGTCCCGCGGTGCATCGATGATGCACCTGCCCCGCGTGCTATCGGCGTTTGTAGCGAGGGGCTCGCCGGAGTCCCAAGCCGGCTGTTAGCGCTTCGCCGGCTCGGAGTTTCGGACCCGACGGGTTGGCGGCGCGGCCGCGGAGCCGCGAGGCGTCGCCGCTCGTGGCCCCCTGTGCCACGGCACCTCCTGGCGTCCGCGCGCCCCGTCCCGATCACGGCGTATCCGGCGTCTGCGCCGCCGGGCAACGCCGAGCCCGAGGTCGGCCGCCGAGACGGTGGAGGCGTGGTCGCGGGCGCTGTTCGGGAGATCCGAGAGCGCGGCAACCGGGCACCATCGCGCGTGACCAAGGGGGACGCGTCATGCTGGCGCCCATCGAGCAAGTCGCGACGCTCGCGCTCGTCTGCGGCGAGCTACGGAAGACGCCTTACAGTGCCGCCGGGGGGGTCGGCGTACGTGCGGGAGGGGTCGGCATGCTCCCTTTCGCTCGCCCCTCGCCGGCGGCCGCCGCAAGCGCCACCGTGGCGATAGACGGCGGCTGCGCTGTCCCTGATTGTCTCGGCCCGGTCTCCCGTGAGACGATTGGCCGGTTCTCGAGCGGAAGGAGGAGCGGTGCCGATTGCAGTCGAGCTTTTCCCGATTACGGACGTTCCTGGGTGGCGCCAGTTTGCCCAGGAGATCTCTTCCGGCGAGAGATCTGCGGCACACGCCGAGATGCTGCGCCGGTTCGGCGTTACGCGCGAGCACATCTTTCACCAATCGACACCGGACGGCGACGTGATGGTCCTCGTGTGGGAAGGTGTCGAGCAGGACGAAGCTGCCGAGGGGTTGGCCAACATCGTCCAGAACCCGCAATCCGAGCACGAGCAGTACCTCGTCTCCCATGTCATTCCGAACCTTCACGGGGTCGATCCGACCGCTGGCCCGCCGCCGCGGATCGAGCAGGTCGCTGTCATCGAGACGTAGCGGTCCCGTCTCCGCTTTCACCCTCCGGGCTTGCCGGGGAGGAGTAGCGGCCTTGCCGCGTCTCGGACACTGCCGCCGCCGAATCGCGGCGAACCCGGGAGGGTGAGATCCCTCAAACGAGGGATGTAGTCCCGCCCCGTGCTCGCCGAAGTGCGTTCGTACTCCCGCTTCCGGCCTGACGGGAGCCGCAGCCGTCCGCCGGAAGCTGGCCCTCCCCGCCGAAGGGCGGCTCGTAGCCGCAGACGAGTCGCCCTTCGCACCGCGGCAGCCCGCGAGGACTGCTGCCGCGCTCTCCCTAGTGCGTCGTCTAGAGACCTCCGCTAGACCTCCGGACCTCCGCTAGAGCTCCATTTAGAGGTCTGAAATGGTCTAACGATTCCTAACGGGCAACACAGCCGAGTCGCCAAATTTGCTCGATTCGCTGTTGTTTCTGCGAGATTCGGCTCGACTACGAGCGATGGAGCGTACCGGGATCGAACCGGTGACCTCCGGCTTGCAAAGCCGGCGCTCTCCCAGCTGAGCTAACGCCCCGGGTGCCGAAGCCTAGCCGGCCTCGTACGTGAGATGGGTTACAGGAACACCGAAACGCTCGCGAGCTTCGGCGCCCGCGTCCTGCTCGAGCCAGTTCGCCTCTTCGCCGGGCGGGGTGATCACGAGGACTTCATCCGCGGGAAACGTCCGGAGCGCGTCCTCGATTGCCTGCACCGGGTCGGGGTCTCCCACCTCGGTCTCGACGGCCGCTTCATCGGCGACGGCGCGGGCGCCCTCGGCGGCCGCCGCCCCGGCATCTGAGCGGGCGGCGTCCTCGTCGCTCGCAAGCCACTGAAGCGGGGAGAGCTTCGCTGCCGGCGCGACGATCTTGATCTCGGCCCAGTTTCCCCCGAGTCGTTGACTTATGTAATCGCGAAGGTCTGCCGCCTCGGCGTGAACCGTCGTTGCGACGAGCAGGCGACTCCCCGACATGTCACGACGCACATACCAGAGGGTGCCCGAGGCAAAACGCTCGTCCAAGCAACGAATTGCCCCTCAAGGTGAGCCGGAGACGAGCCGACATGGATCGCATGCGCCCCTTCGCCGCGGTTGCCGCTCTGCTTGCCCTCCTCGTCTCGGGAGGCTCCGCGTTTGCGGCCTCCTCGACCCACATCCTCGTCTTCAGGGCGGTCGAGATCGTCGGCGAAGACGGCGCGCTCGTCGCGTCGGCCAAGCCGGCAAGCGGTGAGCAGGGCAGCTTGGACGAGTGCCGAGATCCCTCCTACACCTTCGCCGGCCCACGGTGGAAGGAGTTCGAGCCCTACTCGGTGAACTTGGAATCCGCGCCGTCCGGCCTCGACGGCGGCGAGCTCCTCTCCGACATCGTGACGGCTCACGAGGCCTGGGAGATTCCCTTCGCGACCGCGTGCCCCCGGCCGAAGGGCCACTCAACCTACGAGGCTACGTTTGCTGGCGTCACGACGCGTCGCGCGTCGCTCGTCGCGGGCGGAACGGCGGACGGCACGAACGTGGTCGCCTTCCAGTCGCTCAAGGGGACTGCCTGCGACGGCGCAGCGGCCTGTGTCGTAATCGACTACGAGGACGGACGGATCCGCGAGGCCGACATGGCGCTCGAGAAGAATCTAGCGAGGTACGGCGGCCAGTACTTCTGGACGACCGACGACACGACGTGGTTCGACGACTTCGGCGGCCGCTTGGCCGTTATCGACGTCGCGACCCACGAGTTCGGGCACTTCGCCGGTCTCGGCCACGCCGACGGCTCGCCCGCCCTGACGATGTTCCCGTACGTCGGCGACGGCGCACAGACGCTCGGGCTCGGCGACATGCTCGGCATCCTCGAGCTCTACTAGACCCGGCAGCGGAAACCACGCCGGCGATCGGGCCGCGAGCGTCCCGGGCCGCCCGGAGGCAGAGGACGAAGCAGGGACTGCGCCCGAGGCGCTAGGGACGCGCGCGTCCTCTCCCCTCCCGCGTCGCCCGCTCGTCGGCGTGGCGCGCGTTCTGACGGGCTCGAGAGAACGAGCCCACCTGTCCCCGCCTTCCTCTCTCCCGACGGCCGCCGACGAGCACGAGCGACCGAAGCCCGGCGGCGTCCAGAATCTGGCGATTTCGCGCGGGCGACGACCCGCGCCCAGGGGCTCAGTCGCCCCAGTCGAAGTCGCGGGAGCGGCCCCAGAAGCTGTCTTCCGGATCGCGCTCCTCGGCGACTTCCGGCTCGTCCATGCCCGGCCAGGCGAGGACGGTGGCGGCCTCGAGATCGGGTTCGCTCCCGTCGAGCGTGTCCTCGATCCGAGCCTGCTCCTCGGTCTTGAAGAGGGGATGGTTCTCGAAGGGATCCTCGACTCGATAGCGACTCAGCGGCATGTCGGTGTCAAGCGCAGAGTTGCGGCGCTTCAGTTCGAGGTGCTCCTCGATCACTCGGGCGAACGCCGTATCCACCGTCACCTCCGTGGTCGGGGTTGGACAACGAGGTCGGCGATTGTAAACGAGCCCCCGCCGGGACGTCAGCGTAACCGACGGCGACCGGAGCCTACGCGCGAGGCCGGACGGCCACCGCGCTTCCCGTCGCGAGCGCGACCTGGTTCTTGCCGCTCGCCTTCGCGCGGTAGAGCGCCTCGTCGGCGGCCGAGAAGAGCTCGGCCTGCGTCCGGGATTCCGGGTGCGCGGCGACGCCGAAGCTCACCGTCACACGGAGAACGGCGCCGGGGAACGTCTTGATCGGGCGCGCGGCCATCTCCTCGCGGATCCGCTCGGCAACGCGCTCGGCTCCGGCAAGGTCCGTCTCCGGAAGGAGAAGGGCGAACTCCTCGCCGCCGTAGCGCGCCGCGGTATCGAGATCGCGGACGTTCGCGCGCAGGACGTCGGCGAAGGCGCGCAGGACGTCGTCACCGGCGAGGTGGCCGTACCGGTCGTTCACCTGCTTGAAGTCGTCGAGGTCGGCGACGATGAGCGCGAAACGGCCGCCGTAGCGCCGGATCCGCGTCAGCTCGCCCGAGAGCGCCTCCTCGAGCCGGCGCCTGTTGGGGAGCTCCGTGAGCCCATCCGTCAGCGCCTCGCGCTGCAGGCGGCTGTGGAGGCTTGCGTTCTCGAGCGCCGTCCGCGCCTGCGACGCGAGCCAATACGCGAGCTCGCGCGCCTCGTCGCCGAAGTCGGAGCCCTTCGGCGTGAGGAGGAGGACACCGGCGTCCGCGTCCTCGTTGCCGAGCGGGATGGCGAGCGGGTCGAAGCCGCGGTCGGGGTCGCCCGCGCGAGCGAGCTCCTCCCCGTCCACCACGAGTCGGGCCCCGGCGGCGCCGGTCGCCTCGACCATGCTCTCGACAATTACCGGTACGAGGAGCAGCGGGTTGTGCGTGGCCGCGAGCGCCTCGCCGAAGCGCGCGACGGCGTCGCTCGTGCGGCTTCGTTCCCAGGCGAGCTCCTCGAGTCGCGACTCGAGCTGAGACGCCATGTCGTTGAAAGCGCGGCCGAGGGTGGCGAACTCATCGCGCCCGCGAACGGGGACGCGCGAGGAGAAGTTCCCTCGCGCGATGTCGCGAGCCGCGCCCGCGAGTTCCCTCAGGGAGCGGACGATCGTCCGGCCGAGAGCGTAGGCGAGACCCGCGGCGATCGCGAGGGCCCCTACGGCGAGGAGGAGCATCCGGCGCTGCAGTCCCGCCGCTTGCGCCTCGACGACCGATTTCGGCGTGACGACGACGAGAAGCGCCTCCGGCGACCCGAAGGTGAGCCGCGTGGCGAGCGCGCGGTGCCGCTCGCCGAAGACGTCGATGTCGGTCGCGCGCTCGAGCGGCATGCGTATCCGGGCGAGGTCCCGAGGGCCCGCGATCGTCCGCCCGTCGAGAACGAGCGCGAGCCGATCGTGGGCGGCGAATCCGGGCTCGCCGCGAAGCTGGGTCACGAGCTTGTCGTTCAGGGGCACCGAGACCACCACGCGTCCGAGCACGCGGCCATGCTCGTCCACGACCTCCGCGTAGCGCTCGGCGGCGAAGGGCGGACGGGGCGACCCGGCGACGAGCCGGCCACGGGCGTAGAGCCCGGCGTTGGGAACTTCGCGGTAGAGCCGCACGAGCGCGGCGCGGTTTTCGCTCGTGAGGGCCTCTCGAAACCCGGTCGCTCTTGCGAGCGACGTCGCCGTTTGCCGGGCCTGGTCGACCCGGCTCGCGAAATCCTCGACCGCGACGCGGAGCGCGCCGTTCAGGCGCGCGTCCGTCCGACCGAGCTCTCCCCGCGCGGCCACCTCGCTGAAGGCCCAGACGGCGCCGAAGAGCGGGAGCAGCGCGAGCAGCAGGAAGTACGCGGCCAGGCGGAACTTGAAACTGCCGAAGTAGCGCTCGAAACGGGTGGGCAAGAAGCTCATACCCTCCATCTCTATCGACGCGCTGCGCATGCCCCTGAAGGGGGAGGTCGTCGCCGTATGCCGCCCGGCGGGCGGTTAGAAGATCGGGCGGTCGGTCAGGACGGCGATGACCATTCCGGCGAGCCAGGCGGCGGTCACGAGTGCGACCGCGGCGCCGACGAAGCGCCGCTGGACGGTTCCCATGGCGGCCGCGACGAGGGCCACGAGCATCGCCGCCGGCCCGACTCGGCCCGGATACCAGACGAGCGAAAGGAGCCCTGCCGCGATCGCGAACGCCGCGAGGAAGCCTGCGATCGTGTCCGCCGCGGACTCGCGCGTGGCCGGCTCGCGCCGCTCGTCGACAC
>JALZFU010000229.1 GCA_030861385.1 Actinomycetota bacterium | reverse complement strand
GGCGGCGGCTCGTAGCGCCTCAGAACGTCAGCACGCGCTCGTGCTGCTCGAAGAGCCGGGCGGCGTCGGGCGGCGCGATCCACGTTCCGCCGAACCGGGCGAGGTCTTCCTCGGTCGCCCCCCGGGCGACCGCGCAGCCCTTTCAGACGTAGACGGGAACCTCGCGCTCTCGCAGCTTCGCGAGAAGGTCGCGGACGGGCGGCACGCCGAGGCCCTCGAGCCCGTTCGCGGTCTCCTCGGAGAGGAGCTCCGTCGCGTCGCCGGCGAGGACGATCGCCGTCTCGTGGCCGACCTCGACGGAGCCGTTGGCGGCAACGTGGAGCGGGATCGACGCGCCCGTCGGGTCGCTTGCGCCCTTGGTGCAGAAGTAGAGCGTTCGCATTCCTGACTCTTTCCCCGCGGTCGTCCCGCTTATGCGCGAAGGAGCGGCCGAGTGAGGCACGTCGGGCCGCCGTCGCCGTTTCGCGAGAGCTCGTCGCCGTCGTAGACGCGAACCTCCACGCCTTCGTCCTCCAGGCGCCGCCGGGTGACGGGATTGCCGTCGAGCGCGAGGGCGACGCGGGGCGCGAGGGCGAGCACGTTCGCGCCCATCGTTGCGAACTCCTCGTCGGGGACCTCGACAAGCCGAACGCCGCGCTCCGCAAGGAGCACGACCAGGCGAACGGGCATGAGCGGTGGGTAGGCGACGGCGAGGTCACGGTCGAGTGGCGAGACGAGCGACATGAGGTGGAGCACCTCGCCCGGGCCGTGGAGATGCGGAAGGTCGAACGAGACGACGTCGATGCCGGGAAGGGCCGCGCGAAGGGCGGCGATACCCGCGTCGTTCGTTCGGTATCCGCGCCCGACGAGAAGCGTCCGCTCGTCGAGCCAGAGCGTGTCGCCTCCCTCGACGCTCGCGGGCGCCTCGAGCCGCGCGGCGATCGGGACCCCCGCCTCGACGAGGTCGACCGCGATCGCGTCGACCTCCGCCCGACGGCCTTCCTTCCCGGGCCGAAGGAGGACGGCGCCGCGATCGGTTACGAGTGCCGGGTCGTAGACGTAGATCAGGTCGGGACACATGGGGACGGGCGTCTCGCCGACGACCACCTCGGCGCCCGCGTCTTCCAGGACCGCCCGGAACGCCTCGTGCTCGGCCGCGAGGCGACCGGGATCCGGCTCGCGGTGCCACCCGTACGCACGCCAGCCGGCGCACGCCGCCGCGTCCGGCCGCTTCACGAGGACGCGTCGAAGCGGCGCCGTCATCGACTGACACCCGTACGCAGCGCCCGTAAGCAACCGTCTCCTGCTTGGGTCGGTCATAGGCGTCCGAGCTCGGCGGCGAATGCTTCCAGCGAGGCGAGATCGTGCCCGCTCGCGAAGACGTCCACGTGCGGGAGCGCGGCCCGCATGCCGCGCGCGAGCGGCTCGTACGCGGGATCCTCCTTGAGCGGGTTGAGCCAGACGACCGCGTGCGCGAGTCGGGCGAGGCGGGCCATCTGCTCGGCGAGGAGGTCGGGGTCACCGACGTCGAGGCCGTCAGAGCAGACGACGACCACGGCGCCGCGTGCGAGGCGTGCATCGCCGTCGAGGAAGGACTTGAGGGACTCACCGATGCGCGTGCCGCCGTCCCAGTCGACGACCGCATCCGCGGCCCTTGCAAGCGCGTCGTCCAGGCGCGCGGCGGCGAGCGCGGCCGTTACGCGGGTCAGGCGCGTCCCGAAGCAAAACGCCTCCCAGCGGCGCTCGGCGCGAAGCGCAGCGTGGGCGAAAACGACGAGCGCCCGCGAGTACTCGGCCATCGACCCCGAGACGTCGAGAAGGAGGACGACTCGGCGCGTCCGCCGGCGTCGCTCCCGCCACGCGCGCTCGAACGGTTCACCCCCGGTTCGGAAGGAGGTGCGGATCGTCCGCCGGAGATCGGGTGTGCCCGCGCGGGCGGGACGCCGACGGCGCGTCCGCCTCGCCGGCACTTCCAGCCGGACACGCGCCATCATCGTCGCGAGCTGCTCGAGCTCTTCCGGCGTGCAGCGGGAGAAGCGCTTCCGCCTCAGCACCTCGACCGTGCTCGCGATCGCCGCCTCGGGGGTCTCGCAGTCCGGGTCGGCGCTCGTCGTCGCTCGGGCGACCGACGCCGGGCGCCGG
>JALZFU010000208.1 GCA_030861385.1 Actinomycetota bacterium | reverse complement strand
ATGTGAGCGCACTGCTCATCGGACCCCGCTACTGGCCCGGAAGGCTGCGCGGGCCGCACCGGCGAGTCGTCACCCGCCAGGGAGGGGGTAGGGGCGTGAGGGTTCACAGGGATGAGGTCACCGACGTGGGCTCGGCGGTCGAGCTTCGGCGCCGAGCGGACGAGCTGGGTCTCGGCCGGGGCGACGAGCGCGCACGAGGGCTCGTCGCCTGAATCCCGGGCTCGTGACGCGCCTCTCGGAGCTCCTCGGCTGCATGGTGGTCAGCGAGGGTGGCGATCAGCTCGGGCGTGCGCACGACCTCCGCGCGCGCCGGCACGGCGCCGACATCGAGATCACGGCGATCGTGGTCGCCGGCCGAGGGATCCTCGAGCGGCTCGGAATCGGCTCTTCCCCTCGAACGGCGAGGCGCCGCCCAGAAACGGGGAGCGGAAACGTCGTCCCGTGGGCCGCGGTCGTCCGCCTCGAGCGGGCGCGCATCGTGGTCCGCGAGGGAACCCGGCCGGAGTAGGGCTAGGCGGCCGCTCGAACGGCCTCGACGAGCTCCTCCTTCGACATGTCGGCGCGGCCCTTGATGTCGAGCTCCTTCGCTCGCCGATAGAGCTCGTCCTTCGGGAGCCGGTCGAGGTCGCCGTCGGGCGACGCGTTTCCGCCCTTGCCGCCGCGCGAGCGGGCCGGCGAGCGACGGCTCTGCGCCGCCTCGAGGCTCGCGCGAAGCGCCGCCATGAGATCGGTCGGCCGCTCGGGCTCTTCGACCTCGGGCGCGCGCGTCTCCTTGCCGGCGCGCTTGGCGCGAATGATCTCGCAGAGCGCGTCCCGGTAGGTGTCTTCGTACTTCTCGGGCTCGAACTTCCCGGTGAAGCTCTCGATCAGCTTCGCCGCCATCTCGAGCTCGCGCACCTCGACCCTGCCCCCCTTCGGCGCGACGCCCTCGGTCGCCCGGACCTCGTCGGCGAAGTACATCTTCTCGAGCGTGATCGTCCCGTCGCGCACGCGGAGGCAGCCGAGGTGCTGCTTGTCCCGCATGACGTACTTCGCGATCGCCGCGAGGCCGGAGCGCTCCATCGCCTCGCGGAGGAGCGCGTACACCCTCTCGGCGTTCTCCTGCGGGCCGAGGTAATACGTCTTCTCGAAGAAGATCGGGTCGATGTCCTCGTACGGAACGAAGTCGCGGATGTCGATCGTCTTCAGGTTGTCGGGCTCCGCCGCCTCGAAGTCCTCGTCCGTCATGTAGACGTACTCGCCCTTCTCGTACTCGAACGCCTTGACGATCTCCTCGTCCGGAACGGGCTTACTCTCCGCCTTGCAGACCTTCTCGTAGCCGATTCGGCTTGCGTCCGGGGCGTGGACGTAGTGGAAGTGGAGGTCCTTCTCCTCGATCGCGCTGTACATCCGGACCGGGACGTTTACGAGTCCGAACGAGATCGAGCCGGACCAGATCGCGCGAGGCACACCGACGTTCTGCCCGCGCGTCGCGGCGAGCGAAACGCTCCCCAGGGGGGCGCCCCGAGTGCGTTGGTTAGGGTTCGCCCCGTCGATGCGAAGGCGCGCGATCGTCCAGATGGTCCTGATCGGCGTCCTCACCGGGATCGCCACCGGGCTCGTCGCGTACTTCGTCCCGTGGCTTCCCGACTCGGCGTCCCGCGAGGCGGAGAAGATCGACGAGGTCTACTGGGTCGTGACCGTCATCTGCGTGACGATCTTCGCGCTCGTCGCCGGGGTCTCCGTCTATGCAGGGTGGAAGTTTCGAGCGCCGCCCGACGACGAGGACGACGGGTCGCCGATTCACGGGCACACCGGTCTCGAGATCACGTGGACGGCGATCCCGGCCGCGCTCGTCGCTGCCATGGCGGTCTTCAGCGGAGTCGTCCTCGCCCAGGCGGAGGACATCCCGGACAAGCATGCGGTGATCCACGTGACCGGCCAGCAGTTCGCGTGGAGCTTCACGTACGACAACCCCGACCGGACGCTCGGCGAGCTCGTGCTGAAAGAGGACGAGCCCGTCGAGCTCCTCCTCACCTCCAAGGACGTCATCCACTCCTTCTGGGTACCGGAGTTCCGGATGAAGCAGGACGCGGTGCCGGGCGTCGAGACCAGGACCGTCGTGACGCCGACGAAGCCGGGCACGTACGACGTGATCTGCACCGAGCTCTGCGGCCTCGGCCACGGGACGATGCGGGCGCGGGCGCGCGTGCTGCCCGCCGAGGAGTACGAGCGTTGGCGCGCCGAGGGCGAAGAGGGGGCCGGGAACGGAGGCGGGGGAGGCGGCGAGGGGCCCGACGGAGCCTCGCTCTTCCAGTCGGCCGGATGCAGCGGTTGCCACACGCTCTCGGACGCCGGGGCGACGGCCGAGGTCGGTCCGAATCTCGATAACGTTCTCCGTGGAAAGGGCGAGGATTTCGTTCGTACGTCGATCGTGGATCCGAACGCGGAGATCGAGGAGGGGTACCAGCCGAACGTGATGCCGCAGGACTACGAGAAGCGACTCTCGGACGAGGAGCTCGACGCGCTCGTCAGCTACCTCGTCCGGTCGACCGGACGCTGATGGCGGTCGCGACCCGCGACGACGTTCACGCGGCGCCGCTCGCTCCCGCTCCCGCTCCGCCAACGGGGCCGCGCCGCTGGACGGCCGGAGGCTGGCTCCGCGTCGCGTGGGTGGTCCCGCTCGCCTTCCTGCTCACCCCCGTGCTCGTGCTCGCGGCGCGACACGGCCTCGGTTACCCGTCAAGCGGCTGGAGCGTCCTGAACCCGCTGGACGACTCGGGCCTGAACTCGGACTTCTGGCACTTCGCGCGCCCCGACCTCCAACCGCTCATCACCGTCTGGACGGTGCTCGTTCCGCTCGCGTTCCTCGTCGCGCTCGGCGGGTTCGACTACTGGGCGTACTGGATCTCGGGACGGCCGACCCGGGTCGAGGACCATTCCGGTCACGGCGCACGCCGCTGGCAGGACTACTTCCGCGTCAACACCGACCACAAGGTGATCGGGATCCAGTACCTCGTGACGACGATCTTCTTCTTCGTCGCGGGCGGTCTCATGGCGATGTTCATGCGCGCCGAGCTCGCCCAGCCCAGCGTCGACTACGTGAACACCCAGGCGTACAACGGCCTCTTCTCGGTCCACGCCTCGCTCATGATCTTCCTGTTCATCATTCCGGCCTTCGCCGGACTGGGGAACTACGTGATCCCGCTCATGATCGGCGCGCCGGACATGGCGTTCCCGCGACTGAACGCCCTCTCCTACTGGCTCCTTCCGATTGCCGGTCTCACGATGCTCTCGAGCTACCTGATCGGCGCGTTCGCGGCCGGTTGGACGAACTACCCGCCGCTCTCGGTGCAGCAGCCCGAGGGCAATCTCATGTTCCAGATGGGCGTGCAGTGGGCCGGAGCCTCGTCGATCATGACCGCGCTCAACTTCCTTGTCACGATTATCACCATGCGGGCCCCCGGGATGACGTTCTGGCGGCTCCCGCTACTCGTGTGGGCGAACTTCGCCACGTCGACGCTCGTCGTCGTGGCGACGCCTTTCATCGCCGGGTCGCAGTTCTTCATCCTCTTCGACCGGGTCCTCCACACGAACTTCTTCGACCCCGGCGAGGGCGGGTACGCGATCGGGTACCAGCACATCTTCTGGTTCTACTCCCACCCCGCCGTCTACATCATGATGCTGCCCGG
>JALZFU010000182.1 GCA_030861385.1 Actinomycetota bacterium | reverse complement strand
ACGGCGCGGACGACGCGCTCGTCGCTGAACGGGAGGAGGTCTTCGAAGCTTCCTCCGCCGCGTGCGAGGACGACGACGTCGACCTCCGGCTCGCGGGCGAGCGCGGAGAGCGTCGCGGCGATCGACTGGGCGGCGCGGGGACCCTGCACGGCGGTCTCCGCGACGAGGACGCGCGCGGGCGGAAAGCGGGCGGCGACCGCGGTCACGAAATCGCGCTTGGCGGCGGCGTCGGGCCCGGTGAGGAGTGCGATCCGGCGCGGGAAGACGGGCAGGGGCCGCTTCCGAGCGGACGCGAACGCTCCTTCCGCCGTCAGCCTCCGCTTCAGCCGCTCGATCCCGGCCAAGAGGGCGCCGAGGCCGAGCGGCTCGATCGTGAGCGCACGTAGGCGGAACGTCGCGCGCGCCTCGAAGAGCTCCGGCCGGCCGAAGACGTGGACGGTGACTCCGTCCGCGAGCTCGAGGCGGAGGGCGTCGAACCCAGCGCGCGGCATCGAGACGGCGAGGCACGAGCCGTCGCGCTGGTCCTTGAGCGTGAAGAAGACGCTCTGCCACCCCGGCTGGCGCCGGAGCTCCGTGACCTCGCCCTCCACCCAGACCGTCGGAAGCCGCTCGAGCCACGAAGCGACCCCGCGGTTGAACGCCGACACCGTGTAGACCTTGCGCTCGCCGTAGACGAGAGGCTCGGGCTTCACCCTCGCCAATCTAGCCGCGCGTCCGGCCGCGTCCGGGCGCCGTTCGTCTCGAGCTCGGGAGGCCTCCGCGCCTTCGGCCTCGCGAGCGCTGGCTAGAGGAGGATTTGGGCGGCGACGTCGGGACGACAGCCCCGCTCGGCGACGAGCGTGACCGCGTCGTGGAGGTCGGCCGAGCTCTGGGCGACCTGCTCGGCGAGAGGCAGCGGGTAGCCGGCCTCAATCAGGACGTGGAGCCGCCAGCTCTCGACCTTCGCGCGTTCGTCGCGCTCCTGATCGATCGTCGTCGTCGCTTCGTCCACGAGCTCGTCCATGTCGCGCCTGTTCGTCTTTCTCAAGACGATCCCTGCCGGAAAAAGTTGCGTCTCCTCCGCGTGGGGGCGCGGCTCGCGCCGGGTGGCCCGGCGCCGCTACACGTCCGCCGAGCGCATCGATCGCTCGAGCACCTCGAGCCTCGTCGCCATTTCGCTCTCGATGTGCGTCTCGAACGCGGCGATCCGGCTCTCCGCCTGGGCGACGGCCTCGTTCAGCCGCTCGCCGATCCTCGTCATTCGCTGCTCCGCGATCTCGTGCTGCACGTCGGATGCGCGGGTGATCTCGGCGATTCGACGCTCGAGCCGGCCGGCGGCGTCGCGCGCGGCCTCGTTGATTCGGTCGGCGATCGCCTTCTCCGCCTCCCGCGCGAACTGCTCCACCGCCTTGTCGAGCTCGTGCGAGAGCCGCTGCGCCGACTTCTCGCGCGCGTCCCTGATCTGCGCGTCGAAGCGCCGCTCCGCGTCCTCGACGAGCCGCGAGGCAGCACGATCGAGGACGCGGTCGAGGTTCTCGCGCTGACGCCGTTCGATCTCGCCGAAGACGGCGCTCACGCGCGCGAACGCCTCCGCCTGTTCGCGCTCGACGTGGGCGTGGAGATCGCGCTCCTGCTCGCGCAGGCGAGTGGAGAGCTCCTGGAGGGCCCGACGCCGCTCGTCCGCGTGCGCCTCGAGCTCCGTGCGACCCCGCTCGAGGACCTCGCCTCCGACCTCGTCGAGCGTCCCTCGCAGCCGCGCGATGGACGCCTGCTGCTCCTCCATGACCCCCCGCAGGTGCTCCGAGTCGGCGGCGAGCCGGGCCTCGTAGGCCTTGATCGCCTCGTTCTGTCGCTGGGCGAGGTCGTTCAGCCGAGCCTCGAGCGCCCGCTGGCCGCGATCGAGGTCGGCGGCCCAGGCCGTCAACCGCTGCTCGAGCCGCTCCTGCACCTGCTCGATCGAGCGAGCGAGTTCGGCGCGTGCGCGGTCGGCCTGGCGAGCAATCGCGTCGCGCCGCTCCGCATTCAGCTTCCGTTCCTGCTGGCCGAGGAGATGGGTCGCGTTCGCGCGTTCACGCGCAAGCGTGCGTTCGAGCTCGCGCACGCGCTCCTCGGCGTTTCCCGCGAGCGCGGCCTCGAGCCGTTCGCGCCCGATCGCGAGGATCCGCTCCTCGTCACGCAGGCGGTGCAGGCCGATCTGGAGGGCGAGGAGGCCCGCCTCTGCCAAGGCGGCGGCCGCGAGGCCGGCGGTCGCGGCCGCGAGCGTCCCTGTGTCCGCGAAGTCGACGACGAGGTCGACGACGAGGGCACCGGCCCCGGCCGCTGCCGGCGCCGCGAGGAGGACGATCGTCGCGCGCAACGCGCGAGGGGAAACCCGGTCCCGGACTACGGCGACGAGTGAGCCGAGGACGACGACGAGGGCCGCGACGAAGGCGGCCCAGAACGCGAGCTCCATCCCCCGCATCGTACGGCGTCGGAGCCGAACTCAGAGACTGAATGCGTACGCGATCCCCGACGCCGACCAGCCATCCGGCGCCCGGAAGTGGTCGAGCGCGAGCTTCGCCACGCGTCCAGCGAGCTCGTCGGAAGCGTCGCCCGCCGCGGCGCCGGTCCACGTCATGACCGCGGCGACGAAGGCACCGCTCGGCGCGTACACGACACCGCAGTCGTGGCGTGCCTCGGTTATCCAGCCCGCCTTGTGCGCGACGACGACGTCGGCCGGCAGATAGCGATCGAGCTTTCCGCGGTCGGCGGAGTGCGCGAGGACGTAGAGGAGAAACCGGGCGTCCGCGGCGGTGAACGAGCCCGAAACGTCGAGGAGGGGTCCGCGGTTCCCGGCCGCCAGGTGGACGAAGCGATGCAGCCTCGCGAGATCCCATGCGGTCGTGTACTTGCCCTCGAACGCCGGCTGGCTCTCGACCGTGAGCGGAATCGGGTCGCCCCGGCCGGCCGCGGCGAGGAAGCCTCCGTAGAGCTCGGAGTCGCGGAGCCCGAGCGTCGCGAGGAGCTCGTTCACGCGCGCAGCCCCGTCGGCGTCCGAGTCGCCGAGCCGGGCGAGGAGCTCGTTCGCGGCCTCGTTGTCGGACGCGACCAGCATCCGCGCGAGGAGCCGGTAGAGGCCGGAGTCCGGCGGCGGACGCGCGACGAGGG
>JALZFU010000166.1 GCA_030861385.1 Actinomycetota bacterium | reverse complement strand
GGGTCGCTCGCCACCGTGCCGCGATGGTGCCACGCGGCGGTCAGTCGGCGTCGCTACTCGCCCTCGTCGTCGAGGGCCTCGTCTCGCTCGCCCTCGTCCTCCCCGTAGCCCTTGCCTTCCTGCTCGGCGAGGCGATCGTCTTCGCCCGGCCGGGGCTCGGCCTCGTGCTCGGTCATGCGTCGTCCGTACCCAGCGCGAGGAGAGCTTGCACGTCGAGGGGCGCCGTGTACATGCCGACGCCCTCGCCGCCGGGCGGGCGGGGCCACTCCTCGCGCGGCCGGTCCCAGTAGAGCTCGACGCCGTTCCCGTCCGGATCCCGAAGGTAGAGCGCCTCGCTAACGCCGTGATCCGAGGCGCCGTCGAGTCGGATCCCGGCGCGCAAGACGCGGCGGAGCGCATCGGCGAGGAGCTCGCGCGTCGGGTAGAGGACGGCGACGTGGTAGAGGCCCGTCGTCCCGGGTGGCGGGGCTGAGCCGCCGCGGCTCTCCCACGTGTTCAGGCCGATGTGGTGGTGGTAGCCGCCCGCCGAGACGAAGACGGCCTGGGCGCCGTAGCGCGCCTGCACCTCGAAGCCGAGGACGTCGCGCCAGAAGGCGAGCGATCGCTCGACGTCCGCCACCTTGAGGTGCACGTGGCCGATCCGCACGCGGGGGTCGATCGGCTCGCTCACGCTCTCTACTCTACGAGCCGGCCTCGTGCCTGCGCGCGACGTCCCCCATGCGCTCGAACCGTGCGCCGAGGTCGCCGCAGCGGCGAACGAACGCGTCGAGCATGGCGATCCGGTGCCCGCGACCGATCACCTGCGGGTGCATCGTCACGGTCAGGACGCCCCCCTCGACGTGCTCGTCCATCCACTCGAGCTCCGCCTGCCAGATCTCGAGGACCTGGCTCGGCGTCGCCCCGCCCTTGCGGTAGGGGTTGAAGTTGAACTGGAAGTGCACCCAGTCGTCGAGCTCGAACGAGAGCGGGATCTCCCAGAGGCGCGACTCGCGACCGCGCTCGAGCGGGACGCCGCGAGCGACGCGGTCCCCGATCCGCGGCCGGAAAGGACGGTAGTCGTCCGTCATCAGGCTCGAGTCGTAGAGGAAGCCGAGCTCCTCGACGAGCTCGAGCGTCGATTCCGAGACGTCGGCGGACGGGGAGCGGTACCCGAGCGGCGTCACGCCGAGCCGCTCGAGGACGTCCCAGGCACGCTCCATGTCGGCGCGCTCCTCCTCGCGCGTCTGGCCGCTCGGGTCGACGTGCGCGTAGGAATGGTGCGCGATCTCGTGGCCCGCGTCGACGATTGCGGCCGTCTCCCGCGGAAACGACTCGGCCGTGTGGCCGGGGACGAAGAACGTAGCCGAAATCCCGTGCGAGGCGAGGAAATCGAGGACACGCGGCACGCCGACCCGGGCCCCGTACTCGCCGCGCGCAAGCATCGCGGGCGTCACGTCGTCGTAGGCGAGCCACACCGACATCGCGTCGAAGTCGAAGGTGAGGCAGACCGTGCTCGCCGGCACGCCGAGATGCTAGGACACGGGTCGTGGCGACCGCGGCTGTCTTCTCCGCCGCTCGGAAGGAGCGGCGTGCTCCCCTCGGGGAGCATCACGAGCGCGGGTGCGCCGCCCCGACCGTGCCTTCGCTAACCCAGCCGGCCGCGACGTGACCGCCTCGTCCCTCCCCTCGGTCCCACCCTCGCTGCCGCCGTGGTGGCTCGACGAGGCCCTGGCCGCGGAGGGAGCAAGTGAGCGTCCGTCGCTTACGGACGCGGGGCCGCTCGAGGGGGATTTGCGGGTCGACGTCGCGATCGTCGGCGGCGGCTACACCGGCCTTTGGACCGCACTCGCGCTTCGAGAGCACGAGGCCGCACTCCGCGTCGCCGTCCTGGAAGCGGAGGTCTGCGGCTGGGGTCCGAGCGGGCGAAACGGCGGCTTTCTGAACGGCTACTGGACGCACCTCTCCCGCCTCCGCCCCGTCTTCGGGGAGGCGGACTCGCTCGTGATTGCGCGCGCGGCGGCGCAGGCGGTGCCGGCGGTTCGTGCGTTCTGTGAGGCGCGGGGCGAGGACGTCTGGCTCCAGGAAGCCGGCTACCTGAAGGTCGCGGCCGCCCCCGCGCAGGACGCGGCGGTGGAGCGGTCGCTCGCGACGGCGCGGGCCCTGGGGGTCGAGGAGGAGGCCGTGCCGCTCGCCGCGGAAGAGGTGGCCGAGCGATGCCGCTCGCCGGTTTTCCGAAGGGGCGTCTTCTTTCGCGACGGCGCGACCGTCCAGCCGGCTCGGCTCGCCCGCGCCCTTGCCCGCGCCGCCGTCGCCGAGGG